>NZ_SLWB01000015.1 GCF_004340205.1 Acetobacteroides hydrogenigenes | reverse complement strand
ACAGTTGCTCTCTATCCTTCTCCAATCGTCTTCCGAAAATACAACTCTCAGAGTACAATTGGTCCTCTCTTTTTTGGGCATGCAAACATACGAGGCACGGAGATGCGGAGGGTACGGAGCTTTTATCGGAGAAATGCTCCATCCCGATTCTTCTTAGTAAACAAAACACCCCAAATTTTAAATAAGCAAATCCCTTATTAAACAAAATGGCCATTTTTTTAAATAAAGGTTGCTCCAATTCAAAAAGTGGGGCAAAAATTTAAATAAACTATATTTGTATAAATGATAAAATGCAATGAAAGATTTTATTTCAGGTCATTACATAAGCCAAGGATATTACAAAAGTTTTCAGCCTAACCCTATAAATCGAAAGTGGAGCATTGATGACATGGAGATCATCCAACTTTTGAGCAAGGCCGATAGGGTATTAGGACGTCTCGACATGTATTCCAACTACATTCCTAATATCGACCTGTTTATTAGTATGCACGTTCTTAAGGAGGCTACACAAAGTAGCAAAATTGAGGGAACGCAAACGAATATGGAAGAGGCGCTTCTCAATAGGGAGGATGTCGCGCTCGATAAGCGAGATGATTGGGAAGAAGTTCAGAATTATATAAAGGCTATGGAGCATTCCATTGAGTCGCTAAGTACATTGCCGTTTTCATCTCGGTTAATTAGGGAGGCGCACGGCGTTTTGCTACAAGGCGTCAGAGGCGAAAGAAAGCAACCTGGCAAATTTAGGAACAGCCAAAACTGGATTGGAGGTGCAACCATAAACGATGCCGTTTTCATACCACCAGTCCATACCTCCATACCAGAGTTGATGGGGGATATTGAAAAATTCCTTAATAACGATGAGATTTTCTTCCCTGAACTTCTAAAAATAGCGCTGGTTCATTATCAGTTTGAAACCATACACCCTTTCCTTGATGGTAATGGAAGGGTTGGCAGGCTGCTGATTCCGCTATACCTTGTCAACCGGGGCATTTTAAAGAAGCCTATTCTCTACATCTCCGACTTTATGGAGAATCATCGCAAGCTGTATTATGATAACCTCATGAATGTTCGCGAAAAAAATGACATCAACCAATGGTTTAAGTTTTTCCTTGTTGGTATTATTGAAACAGCACAAAAGGGTATTACAACGTTAGACAACATCCTACAACTTCAAAAACAAAACGACCTAATCATTCAAGGCTTGGGGAGCAGAGCGGCAAATGCCCAGAAAATCATAACATATCTATACCAAAATCCAATTATAAAACCGGAAAAGGTTAAGGAAATCATCGGTAAATCCATGCCTTATTCTTATAAGATGATAGAAGAACTTGAACGAGTTGGAATCATAAAAGAAATTACAGGGGCGCAACGCGGGAGAATTTATGCGTTTGATAGTTACTTGACACTGTTTAGGTAGTCATCGCTGATACGTTTTAGTTAAGAAATGGACTCCGGTATTAAATAGCGACCTCCCTTATTAAACGAAATGGCCTTTTTTTTAAATAAGCAAATCCCTTATTAAACGAAATGGCCTTTTTTTTAAATAAGCAAATCCCTTATTAAACGAAATGGCCTTTTTTTTAAATAAGCACCTCGGCTATTAAATAACCGTTGGGCGATCTAAAATATCCTGAGAAACACTCTACCCCCATATAACCAACAGCAGCACCCCAACCGAGGTGCTGCTGTTGCTATGTGGGAGGGTGTAGCCCTACTTTGTTTCGTCCTTCTTGCGCTCGCCCGAGCGGTTCGCCTGGGCGGCGTACTGGCTGCGGATGGTGTTGACAATGGTTACCACCTTGTCGAAAACGGGGCCGCGCTCTAGGCGAGCCTTCATAGCGGCGTAGTCGCAAAGGGTGGTGTACATCTCGTTTACCTTCTTGCGGAGGTCAATGTTGTCGGCAGTTTCCTGCTCCATGTACTCGGCAGTACGGGCGTTGTACTTAGCCTTAAAGAGCTCGTTGTCGTTCTTCAGGCGGGTAACCTTGGCGGTGATGCCGACCTTCTCCACCAGTGGCCGATACGTAGGCCCTTCGAGCGCTGCAACAATGGCATCAATAGCACGGGTTTCGGCCTCGAGCGATAGCCCGGGCACGTTACCGTAGGGGTCGAGAAGCGTTTCGATAGCGTGAACGGCAGCGACCATTTCGGGATCGGTAGAGAGCGATTCGGTTTTTAGGGCAGACTTCAGCGCTCGGTAGCTAACATCACGTTTCATGTCGAGCTGCTTTACCAGCTGGCTGATGGCGCTCTTGGTGATCTTGACCAAAACCTTGTCGTAGTCGCCCAAAAGAGCGGTAAGGGTAGCAATTAGCTTTACGAGCTCCTCGTCGGTCATTTCATCTTTGCTGATTAAGCCTAGATGCTGTAGATGATCGGCCATAAACTGCGAGAACTGAACGTTGGTGAGCGAGTAGCTCGGAGATCCAAAAAGATTTACAGTTTTCATACTTAATACTGTTAAATAATACTTTCACCGTAAAAATAGCAGAATAATTATACATTGGTTCCTTATTGCTCATTTTTTTCTCAACAACACCATACAAATCAAATACTAATCGTAAATCACTACCGATCTAACTCCACGCAAAACCATCAGCAATCCCTTATGGAATCAAGCTTCAGCTAAGATTTACGTACAACATTTATACAAATATCACCTAAAAACCATTTTCTATTGGCGAAAGCAAAGACAACGGTTTAGCGAAAGCCTACCTGTCGATTCGAGAACAAAAAGCAGCGGGGAAAAAGTGCGCTTAGTAGCCTGAATCCGTTCGGCGCAGCCAAAAAAGCGTACTTGGAGCCTTGCGCCACACGGCGCTGACAAAAAAGCGTACTTTTTTCGGAGAATCCGTTCGGCGCAGCAAAAAAGGTGCACTTGGAAGCCTGAATCCGTTCGGCGCAGCCAAAAAAGCGTACTTGGAGCCTTGCGCCACACGGCACTGACGAAAAAGCGTACTTTATTCGGAGAATCCGCTCGGCGCAGCAAAAAAAGTGCACTTGGAAGCTCCGTGCAGTCCTGCTCGGGCAAAAAAATCGAGCTCGGAGCCCTGCGGCACTCCATCATCATCATCTAAAGGCTACTTTACCCCGTCGCGCAAAGCAGTTTATTCGAGCTGGCGAAACGGCATCCCGCAATCTTTTCCTACTTTTGTGGTAAAATCATACTAAACGCTTTGGATATGAAAAAATGGATTATTGTACTACTTGTTTTGGCCGCAGCCGGGGTAGCAACATACTACATTGTTACCAACCTGCAGGATAAGTCGGGCGGCTTGGGCATTGGCAAGAACGACGCCGTTTGCATCGTAGACGGGGTTGCGCTGCGCGACGCTCCCGGCAAGGAGGGCGCCTTTGTGGCCACGCTCAACATGGGCGAGAAGCTGACCATTGCCGACGAAAAGGAGATCGAAACCCAAAATGGGGCTAAGAAATACTACAAGGTGGAGCTCACCGGCGGCGAATCGGGCTGGGTGAAGGAAGCCAACATCGTTACCGCCGCCAAGCCGGCTGCCGTGGCAACCGACGCCATCGTGTACGGACGTCCCGACCTGATAACCAAAACCAGCAAGGTGTTTAGCCCGCTCGACATCGTGGCCGTAAAGCAGAAGCAGGGCGACTTTGTAGAGGTGTACGGCAAGACCAAGGACGGCAAGAAGGTTAAGGGCGGATGGGTAAAGTACGACGCCCTCTCGTTCGAGGATGTGGATGTGGCCGTAGCCATCTACGTGGCCAAGGCCAACAAAAAGGTGGGCAACGATGCCCGCATGGCCGCGCTTAAGGAGATCGTGGAGAACCCCGACTTCAGCAGCTCGCGCTTTATTGCCGAGCTGGCTGCGCTCACCTCCGAGGTTCCGGTAGAGCCCGCCGAGGCTCCCGAAGAGGCTCCCGACACCACCATGGCTGCCGAGTAGCTGCAAAAAAGTATACCGAAAAGGCGGAGCACATGCTCCGCCTTTTTTACTTCTCCTCCTTCCAGTCGGTATCCTCGAGCTGGAAGATCTCGTTCACCCCCTTGCCAAACACCTGCGACATCTTTAGCGCCAGCGTGGTGGAAGGGTTGTACTTCCCCAACTCGATGGCGTTGATGGTTTGGCGGCTCACCTGAACCAGCTGCGCCAGCTGCTCCTGGGTGATGTTCTTGATGGCCCGTTCGACCTTAATGCTATTTTTCATCCTTAACAAGCTTACGGGTTTGGTACAGCTTCCACTGAAAGCGAAATACGAACACGATCAGGAGCGTAAAAAGGCCAACCCAGGTTACCGTCAAAAATTCTACTCCGTAAACAACCAAAAAGGCGACGGCAAGCAGAAGGTAGTTAACGTAAAGCGACCAGATTAGCGACTCCATCCGAATCCGAGCCACATACTCGTCCTCGTCCTCCTCCTTAGAAAAGCCGATAAAGAGCAGGGCTGCGATTAGGATTACCGGCAGAATGGTTGTTTGCAGGGCAGTTGTAGAACCAGCAAAACCGTAGAAGCGGAAAATCTTTGGCAGCGGAATCTCAATATCCCCAACCACACCGGCCATCCAAAGGATAAAGAATACGGCAGTTGGCACAAATAGAAGCCAGCCAATGCGCTTGTAGCTGTGGGGAAAAAGGTAGTTTGTCATCATAATCGAATGTGTTAATAGTTTCGACAAATGTAAATATTTCTTGATATATTGTCAATTTTACAAAGCTAAATGTAATGTTTACTATACATTTTTTTTAGCAAACCTACTCCCGCCTGATTCGAGATGCTCTACGTTGATGGAATCTTGGAGGAGGTTTTGACCCTGTGATTCCAATTTCTACGTATATTAGGCATAAATAACTCGTAGGATATGAAAGCAACATCGATACTCCTTGCCCTGCTGCTTAGCCTAGCCCTATCGGGCTTTGCACAGCAATCCGCCAGCTACGACTCCACCTATGCCCGCAAGCTGGGCGCCGATTTCCGTGGGATGCGCCAGTACGTCATGGTCTTCCTAAAGAAAGGGCCCACCACCATAGCCGATACGGCAAAGCGAAGCGCTCTGCAGCGCGCGCACCTCGACAATATCGGGAAGCTGGCCAAGGAGGGTAAGCTTATCCTTGCCGGTCCGTTTATGGACAATACCGAGCTACGCGGCATCTACCTGTTTGCCGTCGACTCGCTCGAGGAGGCCCAGCAGCTGGCCAATACCGATCCGGCAGTAGTTGCCGGAACGCTAATCATGGAGCTGCACCCCTGGTATGGGTCGGCAGCGCTGATGGAGGTTCCGAAGATCCACTCCAAAATTCAGAAGAATTCCAAGCTGTAACGCCAAAGCACATCACCGTAAAACAACCTCAACGACCACAACATGAACCTACAAATCATTAAAACCAATAGCGACAATCCCGCTTTTAAGACGCTCGAAGCCGAGCTGGAGTCGGAGCTTAGCACTCGGAACGACAGCATTCAGCTGCAATTCGACCACTACGACACACCAAAGAACTACATAGACACCGTGGTTGTTGCCTACGACGACAACACCCCCATAGGTTTCGGCTGCTTTAAGCCTTTCGACGATAGCACCGCCGAAATAAAACGAATGTACGTGCGTAAAGAGTACCGAAGAAAAGGAGTTGCCTCATTGCTTCTAATAGAGCTGGAGCTATGGGCTGCACAGCACGACTTCATCAAGATGGCGCTCCACACCAGCACTAAGCAGCCCGAGGCGATGCAGCTCTACTCCAAATACGGATACAAAAGCATCGCCAGCTACGGCATGTACGCCAACATTGCCAATAGCGTAGGAATGCAAAAGCTTATACTCGATTAGGGCTCCAAACAACCAGCACAGCAAACAAAAAATGCCGGGAGTGATTATCCCGGCATTACTGCATTTCCCATCAGCACTCGTCAGCTTTTACTCGGTTTGCATCTTTGCATTTCGCACCACCTCGCCATGGTTAACCAGCGTAGCAACTGCACAGTCGCCCGACACGTTCACAACCGTTCGCAGCATATCTAACGGACGGTCTATGCCCAAAATCAGCGCTAGCCCCTCAACAGGAATGCCTACAGAGGTAAGCACCATGATAAGCATCACAATTGCCGCACCTGGTATACCAGGTGTACCTATAGAGGCAAGCGTAGCCGTTAGCACAATGGTTACCTGCTGGGTAAACGTTAGATCGAGCCCAAAAACTTGAGCTATAAAAACAGCAGCTACCCCTTGGTAACAGGCCGTTCCATCCATATTAATGGTTACTCCAACCGGAAGCACAAAGCTGGTAACCTCTGGACTAAGCCCCAACGATTTCTCGCATTCCTCCTTGGTAACGGGCAGCGTTGCGGCGCTCGAGCTGGTAGAGAAGGCCACCAGCTGAATGGGCATAATACCCTTGTAGTACCGCTTTAGCGGCATCTTAGTAAAGAAGAGAACGATGCTGCCATAGTTAATAATAATTATAAATACTAAACCAACAATTACCGTCACTACGTAAAGACCTAGAGCGCTAAAAAGCTTAATATCGCCGCTAAAGTCGACCACCAAACCAGAGAGCAGCGCAAACACCCCTAAGGGGGCTATCTTCATCACTATCTCCACAATTTTGAGGATGATGTCGTTTAACCCATCAAAGAACTGCTCAACCACATGCGTTACCGGAGATTTTAGCGTTACCATGGCAACCCCAAAGAGCAGCGCAAAGAAGATTATCTGGAGCATTTTCGTATTATCGGAAGATGCCGAAATGATGTTATCGGGAACAATATCCACCACATACTGCATTGGGCCTAGTTCCTGCTGAGCAGCAGCCTGCTCTTGGTTAACCTTTAGGTTCTCGGTGTACTTCTGCATCAATTCTGCCCTACGCGATTCGGGGAAAGTATCGCCTGGAGCAATAATATTAACAACCAAAAGACCAACCGTAACAGCAGCCATCGTTGTCAGAATGTAAACGCCCAACGTTTTAATGCCCATCCTCGACAGCTTAGAGGTATCGGATAGGCTAGCCACTCCTTTAACCAGCGATACAAAAACCAGCGGAACGGCTAGTAGCTTCAGCAATCGAATAAAGATGGTTCCCCACGGCTTTACCCAATCGGTAACAAAACCCGAAAAACCTAGCTGAACGCCCAAAATCCCTAGGATAACACCGAGAACCATCCCGATAATAATCTTGCCCCATAGTGGAATCTTTTTCATCTGACTATTTTTTTTGTAAGCGGTTAGATGGAACACCTATGGTATGGGTGCTTCATAAGCCTAGCATTTGAGTAATGGCTGGAGGCAAAGCGCATACGATGCAAAAGACCTCCAAAACAGCTCGTGTAATTTATCACTATTTTAGGGCATCAATCAATAGGAAGAGCGTAATTTTTCCCTATAAAGCGCTCAAAATGTAAGGGGAGCACCCCTATATGGATGCTCCCTTACCTGTTCAAAATATAAGAAGTAGCAGATTATGCTTTTTACTCTAGATCGAGGATAAGCGCGTTACGAGATTTTAGATCAATAAAACCGTTCTCAAAAGAGTAGGTATCCCCTGTCGCTACATCTCTACCCTTCTTAAAATCCTTAAGGATTTCATTAAAGCGCGTTAGCTCCAACTTACGCCCTTCGCCGTTGTTAAGCACAACCATTACAGCTTTGCCGTTGTAGGTTTTAAAGTAGGTGTAAGTATCGCCTTCGGGGATAAACTGGGTTAGCTTACCCTTCGTAACAACCTCACTGGTCTTTCGCCAGTTTAGGATGGTACTGATATACCTAAATGCTTCAGTTTGCTTGTCGCTAAGCCCCTTACCGGTAGCAACGTTAACGGTATCGCCAGCCCATCCTCCAGGGAAATCCTTGCGCAGATAGCCGTGCTCGCCTCCCTCGTTGTTATGGTCTAGGTACTCGGTACCGTAGTAGATTTGAGGAATTCCGCGAGTAGTAAGAATAAAGGCTATAGCCTGCTTCCAGCTCTCGAAGTTATTACCCAATGCAGTATAAAGGCGGGTTACATCGTGGTTTTCTGGAAACACGAGTAGCTCATTAGGGCTTCCGTACATATTATCCTGCGTCAGCACGTAGTACAGACGAGAGAGGCCTTCGCTCCATCCTGTTTTCTCCTTGAATGCGGGAACAAGCGCATTAAACAATGGGAAATCGGTAATTGATCGGAGTGGAGATTGATATCCATCGCGGTTAAACCCGCCCTTTTGCCAGTAAGCCGTAGCGGGAACGGTTTGCAGCCAGCACTCTCCCACTATATTGAAGTTTGGATATTCGTTCATCACCTCGGGAATCCAGCTAGCCATAGCGTTTTTATCAGGATAGGGATAGGTATCCATACGAATACCATCCAGCCCTGCAGCCTCAATCCACCAGATGGAATTTTGAACAAGGTAGCGGTAAACAAAAGGATTATTCTGGTTAAGATCGGCCATGCTGCTATCGAACCAGCCATTGCTCATCTTCTCTCGATCGGCCTTCGATGCATTTGGATCGCTAATTACCTCGCCACGGAAGTTGGAGCGCTCCTTGGTGTCGGGGTAATTCAACCAATCCTTGGAGGGGAGATCCTTAACGAAGTAGGTGTTGGTACCAACATGGTTGAACACCATATCCATGATTACCTTGAGCCCCTTATCGTGCATCTTCCTCACAAAGTCGAAGTAAAGCTCGTTGCTGCCAAAGCGACGATCGATACGGTATAGATCGGTGATAGCGTAGCCATGGTACGATTGAACTGGCTGGTCGTTTTCCTGAACAGGATTAAGCCATACAGAGGTTATCCCCAAATTTTTGAAGTAGTCGATATGGTTTATCAAGCCCTGAATATCGCCTCCATGACGACCGAAAAGCGCCTTACGGTCCATTTGCTCCATACCTTTGATGTTATCGTTGGTTGGATCGCCATTCGAAAAGCGATCGGGCATAACAAGGTACACCACATCCTTCGAGCTAAATCCCTGATGGGCCTTTGGATCGTTAACTCGCTCTTTTAAGGCGTACGGTTTTACAAAAGCCTTCTTGCCATTCTTGAAGAACTCGATATTAAAAGTTGTAGCCTTCATTTCGGGTTCAATGGCAACATCCAGCGCCAGATAGTTGGCGTTTTCGAATCGGCTTACCTTTTCGAGGGTAATACCTGCCTGAACAATACGTGGTTCAAGGCTTGCAATGCCTTTACCCTTAACCAGCAGCTGCAGGTTTCCATTCTTCATTCCAACCCACCAATAGGGAGGATCAATACGCTCAACCTGCGCATACGCTCCTGAAAACAACAGCAAAAGTAGCGCTGCTAGGAAAGATATTTTTAGGTGTCTCATCGATAGTATTTTTGCCCCAAGATATTGCTTTGTACTATCTTTTTCCAGTCGCCTATTTACACTGCCAGCAACAAACGATCAAAAGGCTAATTTCTTATTTGAATGCATCACGAAAGCAGCAAAACAAAACGGGGAGATTCTTTATGGAATCTCCCCGTTATTCTACCATATTTAATATTTACCTTTCTTCCTATGAAGTTCTGCAACCGCTTGCTTCAGCACGCTATCTATAGGCTCTATAAAAGGATAGAAGCCTTCGTCGTTAAGCGGAGTATTTCGTCCTATAAAAGCCTTAAGCTGCGCATCGATAAGCTTGTAAGAGTGCTTAAGATCGCGACCTTCGGGATAAACGCCCGATTTTGCACAGTAGCGAATAAACTGCCCCATAAGGTTTTGACCCGTTAGATACTGCTTAAGCTGTCCAATCTTTGTAATCTTGTTAAGCTCCTGTCGGTGGTTATCGGAGTAATCGGCAGTAAACTTAAAGATCAAGCTCTGCTCGTACACCTTCTTGTAGAACTTTCCAACCCCAACTGTGTCCAAGGGAACAAAGATATCAGGCATAATGCCACCGCCACCGTACACGATCTTACCCTTAGGGGTTTTGTAGCGTAGCTTTGTGTTCTGCTTAATGCTATCAATGTTATTCATTTCCCCATGGATGTAGCGGTTGCTAATATCCATGTAGTAGTCGGCTCCATCGCCAAGCTTGTAAGGCTTTTGTATAGAACGACCCGTTGGCGTATAGTAGCGAGCAACAGTAAGGCGAAGCGCCGATCCATCGGTTAGGCTAGCCTGCTCCTGTACCAATCCTTTTCCAAAAGAGCGACGCCCAATAATGGTTCCTCGGTCGTTATCCTGAATTGCACCAGCAACAATTTCGCTAGCCGAGGCGCTTTCTTCGTCAATAAGAACAACAACCTCATCGTTCTTGGCGCTTCCTCTGGAATCGGAGTAAAGATTCTGACGTGGACGAGCTTTACCTTGGGTATACACAATCAGCGTATTTTCGGGAAGGAACTCGTTTACAATCTCAACGGCCTGATCGAGATACCCTCCGGTATTACCACGAAGATCAATAATAACCTTCTTCATCCCTTGGTTGTGAAGCTTATTAATAGCATCACTAAACTCCTTGTAGGTATCTCGGGCAAACTTCGAAATCTTGATGTAGCCAACCTTAGGCTCTACCATATAGGCTACGTCAACGCTTTTTACAGGAATTATATCACGAACAATGGTAAACTTGATGAGCTGAGCAACACCGCGGCGCTTAACGCTCACCGTTACCTTTGTCCCTGTTTTGCCACGAAGGCGCTTCATAATACCATCCTGAGGGAACTTTACGCCGGCAATAGTAGTATCGTTAATTCTTACAATCCTATCGCCCGACTTTACTCCCACCCTCTCCGACGGGCCTCCAGGAACGGTATTTAGGACAACCACAGTATCGTTAGGCATGTTAAACTCAACCCCAATTCCGCTAAACTCTCCATCGAGCGATTCGTTTACGGACTCAATTTCCTTAGCAGGGATATACACCGAATGCGGGTCGAGGTTGGCCATCATAAGAGGAATAGTCTTCTCCACCAACGAGTCTCTCGCTATGGTGTCGACGTACTCCTCCTCAATGTAGTTCATTATGGCGTTGAGCTTATCGGACTTTGAGCTGAATAGGCGACTGCGTTTGATATCGTTTTCGCGAAGCTGAAGCCCAATCAGAACGCCTACTATCAAGGCTGAAGCAATTAGAATAGGCAGCAGGATGTCGCGCTTCTTGTTGTCGTATGACATTTCAATAAAAAAATTAAATAGCGATCTGTTCTACCTTTATCCCGGCACGCATTAAGAGGTCGATGCCGTCGGTATTGTGATATAAATCTATGTAAACTACTCGAACTATTCCAGCCTGAATTATAAGCTTTGCACACTCCACACAGGGCGATGCCGTAATGTAAAGGGTTGCTCCCTCGCTAGAGTTGTTGCTTTTGGCAACCTTAGAGATGGCATTGGCTTCGGCATGCAGCACGTAGGGTAACGTTTTGCCGTCGATATCCTCACACACGTTATCAAACCCGACAGGAGTGCCGTTATAACCATCAGAAATAATCATTCGATTTTTAACGAGAAGAGCACCTACTTTACGACGTACGCAGTAGGAATTCTTAGCCCATATTCTGGCCATTTCAAGGTAGCTCCGATCGAACTGAAGCTGTTTTTCGGCACTAACAGCTATTTCTTGGCAGGTATCCATACCAATTTTAGTTAGTTATCTGGATGAAAGTCTATAAAAAAATACTAGTCGTTTAGGCAATAACGAATCTAAAATATCCAAATTTAGATTAATGAGCAAAGATATAACTTTTACCCTAGCATACTGCAAAAGGCTTCTGCTTAACAATTTTTAATTTGCCATCAACCCTAAAGCAAAAGCCAGCCAACAAAATCAGTCGGCTGGCCTTGCAAACATCTTCAGCCTAAAAGGCTACCAAATTTTAATTCTATCCTTTTCGGGAACATACATCTTGTTTCCGGGCTTTACGTTGAACGCCTTGTAGAACGCATCAACATTGGCAAATGGACCATTAACCCTAAGATTTGCGGGCGAGTGAACGTCGGTCATTATCTGGTTGGCCAAAGCCTCATTACGCTGATGGCCTAACCATCCTAGCGAATAGCCTAGGAAGTAGCGTTGTGCAGGTGTTAAACCATTAATCTTCTTGCCCTCCTTATACTGCTTAGTTTTGGTAAAGGCATCCCAAGCGATAACGATTCCACCAAGATCTGCTATGTTCTCGCCCTGCGAAGCCTCGCCGTTTACATGGAGGCTATCGAGCACTACAAATTTATTGAACTGGGTAACGATCTTCTTGGTACGCTCAGCAAACTTCTTCTCGTCCTCAGGTGTCCACCACTTTACAAGATTACCCTTTTCGTTGTACTGACAGCCTTGATCGTCAAAACCGTGGGTAAGCTCGTGACCGATGGTAGATGCGGCAGCATAGCCATACACAATGGCATCGTCGATATCGTCGTCGTTCCATCCGGGGATTGAGAAGATGGCGGCAGGAAGCACAATTTCGTTGTTGGATGGGTTGTAGTAGGCGTTGTAGGTTTGTGGGGTCATCTCCCACTCGGTTCGATCTACCGGCTTGCCCAGCTTGTTGATGTTATAGGCATACCAGAACTCGCCGGCACGCTTCATGTTGAGCACGTATGGGCCACGATCAACCTGAAGACTCGATAAATCTTTCCACTTGTTAGGATATCCAACCTTTTGCGATACCGTAGCAAGCTTAGCAAGAGCCTTCTCCTTAGTTGGCTGGCTCATCCAGTCGAGCTTTTTAACACGCTCTCCAAAGGCTGTTTTTACGTTCTCCACCATCGCTTCGTAGCGCTTCTTGGTGTGCTCTGGGAAGTATTCCTTAACGAACAGCTGGCCCAAGATTTCGCCCATGGCACCCTCTTCGGCGCTAAGCACGCGCTTCCAACGTGGACGCTGCTCCTTGGCTCCCGAAAGCACGGTACCGTAGAACCTAAAGCTTTCCTTGTTGATATCCTTATGAAGGTACGAAGCATACTCATTGAGTAGGTTAAGCGTTAGGTACGCCTTCCATGTGTCGATAGAAACCGACTTGATGCTTGTAGCTACCTGCTTTAGGAATTCAGGTTGGCCTACGATAACCGAATCAACCTTCTTCACTTTCATCGCTGGAAGCATCTTACTCCAATCGATTCCGGGTGTTAGCTTGTTAAGCTGGGCAATCGACATCTTATTGTAGTTCTTATAAGGATCGCGAAGTGCCTCTAGCTTACGAGATGCCTTTGCAAGACCCTCTTCCAACTTATAAACTTCGCCCGCTTGCTTAGTGTCTAAACCCGAAAGCTTGCACATGTTCACTAGGAAAACGTTTTGGTAATCCTTACGAACATCGGTGGTATGCTTGTCGGTGTTGAAGAAGTAGTCGCGATCGGGAAGGCCAATACCTCCTTGCTCGAGGTAAAGGGCAATCATGTCCGAGTTCTTCTGATCTTGCGTGGCGTACATGGTAAACAGCGGCTGAATGCCCAGCGTATGCATGTAGGCAACCACGGCAAGCACATCGGCCAAGCTCTTCATACTTGCAATTCGGTTCAGATCGGCCTTAAGCGGATTCAGCTTCTCCTTTTCGATGGAAACGGTATCCATACCGCTGTACCAGAAGTCGCCGATCTTTTGGGTATTGCTACCCTTTGCACCACCCTCCTTTAAAGAGTTCTCGTTGATGGTGCGTAGGCGCTCGTAAATCTCATCGTTGATGATGTTGCCAATTCCCCAGCGGCTGTAGGCTGCCGGGATTGGATTATTCTTTATCCAAAGACCGTTGGCGTACATAAAGAAGTCGTCGCCAGGATTAACGGTGGTGTCCATTGTCGAAAGCAGCAGGTCTTTCGACTCACCCTTATTCTTGGAGCACGACACGGCAATAAGGCCTATCGCGGCAAGAATAACTAGCGGTTTTGTGAATGATTTGGTTTGCATCGTAGCTTGTAGCTTTAGTTTTTGATGTTAAAGATATTGATCTTAGGGTTACATCCGCCCTCGAACTTGTGGGAAATTGGCAGAATGCACCAACACATCAGACGTTCAATTTTGAGGAATGTTACAACCGCCCTCTTCCCTATAAAATGTTATAAGGCACATTTTAAACCAGCACATCTTATCCTTTTCCCACTATCTTTGTGATTCGACAAACATTAAAAACCTACGCCCCCTTACTCGGGACGTGTAAATGAGGAAGCAATGGCAGAATTTATCTATCAGAAACCTTTTCCGATAAAGGAAGATACCACTGAGTACCGCTTACTTACCAAGGACTACGTTTCGACCATCGAGGTAGATGGCCGTAAGATTCTTAAGGTTGCCCCCGAAGGGCTTCAGCTGCTTGCCCGCGAGGCAATGGCCGATGTATCGTTCTACCTTCGCGCGTCGCACCTGGCTAGCCTTCGCGCTATTCTCGACGACCCAGAGGCTACCGACAACGACCGCTTTGTGGCCTACACCATGCTCCTAAACCAGGTGGTTGCTGCCGAGGGTGAGCTTCCAACCTGTCAGGATACCGGTACCGCCATCGTTATCGGTAAAAAGGGCGAGGGTGTTTGGACCAACGCCGAGGATGCCGAGTACCTATCGAAGGGTATCTTCGAAACCTACCGCGACCGCAACCTCCGCTACTCGCAGGTGGTTCCGTTCACCATGTTCGACGAAAAGAATACAGGAACCAACCTTCCTGCTCAAATAGACCTATACGCCGAAAAGGGAAACAAGTACGAGTTCCTGTTCATCACTAAGGGCGGAGGATCGGGCAACAAGACCTTCCTTTACCAGCAAACCAAGGCGCTGCTCAACGAGGCATCGCTAACCAAGTTCATTAAGGAGAAAATTTTCGACCTTGGAACATCGGCCTGCCCTCCATACCACCTTGCGATTGTTATTGGCGGTACATCGGCAGAGATGAACCTAGCCACCGTAAAGAAGGCTTCGGCCGGATACCTCGACCATCTTCCAACCTCGGGCAACGAGGGTGGACAGGCTTTCCGCGATCTAGAGTGGGAAGCTAAGGTGAAGAAGATTTGTCAGGATGCCGGAATTGGTGCGCAGTTTGGCGGAAAGTACTTCGTGCACGACGTTCGCGTTATCCGTCTTCCACGCCACGCCGCATCGTGCCCAGTGGGTATGGGGGTTAGCTGCAGCGCCGATCGTAACGTTAAGGGTAAGATTACCGAGGATGGTATCTTCCTAGAGCAGCTCGAAACCAACCCAAGACGCTTCCTACCAACCGAGGCTCCATACCTTGCCCCTGCGGTAGAAATCGACCTAGACAGACCAATGAACGAGGTGCTTGCCGAGCTATCGAAGTACCCCATCAAGACCCGCCTCAACCTTAAGGGAACCCTTATCGTTGCGCGCGATATTGCCCACGCCCAAATCAAGGCGATGATTGACGCTGGCCAACCAATGCCGGAGTACTTCAAGAATCACCCTGTATACTATGCCGGACCTGCCAAGACTCCAGCCGGAATGCCATCGGGCAGCTTCGGGCCAACCACCGCAGGACGTATGGACAGCTACGTTGACCTATTCCAAAACCTTGGCGGTTCGATGATCATGGTGGCTAAGGGTAACCGCTCGAAGGAGGTTACCGATGCCTGCAAGAAGCACGGCGGATTCTACCTCGGCTCGATTGGCGGTCCTGCTGCCATCCTTGCCAAGAACAGCATCAAGAGCGTAGAGGTGGTCGACTTCCCCGAGCTGGGCATGGAGGCCGTTCGTAAGATTCGCGTGGAGAACTTCCCTGCCTTCATCATTGTAGATGATAAGGGCAACGACTTCTTCGAGCATATGAGACACTAGTCGTTAGACGTTAGATATTAGAAAGGCGGGGCTTAGAGGCTCCGCCTTTTTTGTTGTTGATACCCATATCAGATTTTCTTTAGACGTTTTACCATAGGAAAACAGCTGCTCAAAGCTTTTACCGATCGTTTCACCATAGGAAAACAGCTACTCAAAGCTTTTTACAAGCGTTTCACCATAGGGAAACGCCTACTCAAAGCTTTTGACGATCGTTTTACCATGGAGAAACGGCTGCTCAAAGCATTTTTCGATCGTTTTACCATGGGAAAATGGCTACTCAAAAAAGCACCTTTCCTACGCCACCTTACCCACCACTTTCTGGTAGCAGCGCTCTATCTTCCTAACGGCATCAGCCCAACTCAGGCTTAGCGACTCGATGTGGCCGTTGATGCTCAGGAACGAGTGCAAAGCCGGATAGGTTATTAGCCCGTAAATAGCATCGGCTAGGGAATCTATATCCCAAAAATCGACCTTAATGGCGTACTTCAGCACCTCCGATACACCCGACTGCTGCGACAGAACCACGGGAACATTCATCTGCATGGCCTCCAGCGGAACAATTCCAAAGGGCTCGGATACCGAAGTCATCACAAAGACGTCGGTTTGGGCAAAGAGCTTGGCAACCTCCTTTCCCCTTAGGAATCCGGTAAAGTGGAATCGATCGCCCATGCGATGCTGCGCTACGCGATCGACCATTGCGGGAAGCATGTCGCCATCGCCGGCCATTACAAACCGAACGTTAGGCACATAGTTGAGCACCTTTTTGGCAGCCTCCACAAAGAAGGCCGGCCCCTTTTGGTAGGTGATGCGCCCGAGGAAGGAAACCACCTTTTCGGAGGTGATTCGGATCTTCTCCTCGTCGTTCAGGGCATTCTCGAAGTGCTCTACCCCATTATGCACCACCTCAATCTTGCGCTCGTCGGCATGGTAAAAGTTGATGAGCTTATGCTTGGTTAGGTTACTAACGCAGATGATTCTATCGGCCTCGTCGATGCCCATCTTCTCGATGGCGTACACCTGCTTGTTGATGTTGAAGCCGCTACGGTCGTACTCGGTAGCATGCACGTGCACCACCAGCGGCTTGCCCGTTACCTTTTTAGCAACGATACCGGCAGGAAAGGTTGGCCAGTCATGCGAGTGGATTAGGTCAAAATCGTAGTCACGGGCAATGCGCCCGCCAACGCTGGCATAGTGGGCCACCTCGGCTAAAAGGTTTGGCCCATATCCACCCGAAAAATGAAAACCTCGATGCGTTGCAGTACCTTCCGTTTCAGATTTCTTCTGCTCTGTTTCGTAGAGTCCCCGATATGCAGCCTGTGGGTAGGCCTGAAGCTTGGATGGAACGTTTACCTGTAGCAGCTGGCCTATTTTGCGCGGTACCTGTTGCAGCTTATGCGGAGTTCCCTCTGCTCCAATTAGCATCCCTCGGGGGAAAGGCTCATCGCCATAAGCCTTGGGAACAACAAATAGAATATCAACATTCCTTTCCGCCAGCCCCTGAGTGATGCCGAGGCAAGCCGTACCCAATCCTCCCGATATATGGGGTGGGTACTCCCATCCAAACATTAGTACGCGCATGTTACTGGTCCTTTTTATGATTAGTAACTAGTATCAGAGACCATCCCTCATACGCCAAAAGCCCTTTATTTACGCAAACGACTCCCACGCCATCGTAAGAGTCGCTTAAAAGAGAGCCGAAATTTCTTCCTTCATCATAGTGTAGTACGAAAGAAGATTCCCTCCGGCTGTTATATCGGTTTAAAGAATCCTATCTAAGGTTACCTATTTCGAAAAAGAGAAGCCACAAAAAAGGCGCACCATCCGATGCGCCCAAACGTTGTTTACGGCCCACACCACTACTTTTGGGCAGCCCTAACCTGCTTTAGCAACGCCTGAAAGTTTTTCTCTTTTTCGCGGCAATCCTTTTCGTAGCCAGCATTTGTAGTTAAGTCGAGCTGGTACTGCTTGCCCTTATTAATTCCATGCTGCGCATTCTTGTAAAGGCGAGAAAGAAAGAAGTGGCTAAAGTCGGAAGGCTTGTAATTTTTTAGGATGCTGTTATCCTTTTGGTGCTTTCCATCAATCCAAAGCCCAAACTTGGAGGTATTGCTCCACTCGGCGAGCTGAGCTCCAGTTGGAGCGTTCACCTTCATGGTTGTTAAGCCGACAAGGCACATTCTCTTCTCAAAATCGGGTAATTCCTCATATGGGGGCTTATGCCAATCTCCACCTTTAGTTCGGAACTTGACATTGCTACGCTCGTACACCAATCGCTTTATCATCTCCAGCGTGTCACTCGAAACTTCAAAAGTTTTCTTACCTATAATAAGCTTTTCCATCTTCTCCTTTTTGTTTTGAGAATGAGCCTTTACAGGTTCGGCATAGCGAACGCAGAATACGAACATGGTCAATGCTACAATGGGTAAAACTGCCAGTTTAACGGTCAGCATCTTTCCCTTAGATGTTTTCTTAGTCATCATAATCAGTCGTTTTTTTGTAAGTGAATAACCAATGTTACTTACCAAGCTTGGGGTATTCTTCCGGAATATTGTGTCTAGCAGCAGGTGCTGGTAGTGTTTTACATTTAGATGATGATCGATTACGTGCTCATCGGCCAAGTACTCGTGGTTGGTTCGGATAGCCCGCTTGTAGAGGTATACCAACGGATTAAACCAAAGTACCACCTGCAGCAGTTCCACCAGCAGCACGTCTATCGTATGGCGCTGCCTAACGTGGGTGAGCTCGTGCGTGAGCAGCTCGGGACCAATAACCCCATGCTGATAGTCCTTACCCGATACAAAGATGAAGCGCAGGAAGCTAAAGGGCGAGGTAGGCTCATCCATCAGCACCAGCGTTGCCCCGGCAAGGGGCTGCCGCTCGCCCATCTTGGCACGACGAAAGACAAGAGCTAGGTTAAGCGCAAAGCGAACAAGGAAGGTGGCCGATACGGCAAAATAGATCACCAAAAGCAGCATCTGCCAGTCTAAACCTTTAGGTTGTTCGACCACCTCAGGTACCGTAGCAGGTACAGTAGGCGCAGCATCAGCCGTTGCCTCCACCACCCGATCGATAGCCAATGCTGGAAGAGTTGGAATTACCGTCTGCTCCGTTTCGAAGGTAATGAAGGGTGCCACCAGCGAGAACAGCAGCGCAGCCAAAAGGTAGTAGCGGCTGAAGCGGTGCATCTTCTCGCGCCCTAAGAAAAGCTGGTACACGGCCAGCAGCAGCGCCATCAGCAGGGTCGATTTTAGGAGAAATGGAATCATTGCTTCTTATCCTTTAGCTGTTCGTCAACAATTCGCTTTAGCTCCTCTAGCTCATCCTTACTAAGATTGGCCTCAGCAGTAAAGAAAGAGGCGAACTGCGAAACGGAGTTGCCAAAGTAGCTTTTGATAAGCCCTTTTATATGCTTCGAGAAGTAGTCCGATTTCTGAACCAGCGGGTAGTACTCGCGCGAGTTACCGTAGGTATTAAACCCCACAAAGCCTTTATCGACCATACGCTTTAGCAACGTGGCAACGGTGGTTGCTGCTGGTTTTGGTTCTGGAATGGCCTCTAGGATATCCTTCATAAATGCCTTCTCCTTTTCCCATATAATGTTCATCAGCTGTTCTTCACTCTTGGTTAGCTTCATGATTCTATCTTTGTAGTTTTTATTCTACAATTGTAGAAGCTTTGAAGAATAAAAGCAAACTTTTGAGTATATTTTTTCAAAACACATCCAATTATTTATTCTCGTTTTAAAAAAGTTCCCCAAATACTCTTCTTTTTTATCTTTGAAAGTACGAAAGATGTAATACAACAGGGCATTCGTGTCACAGGCTAAATGATAAGCAAGCAACGGGATGCCCATCAACAACAAAACCTAAGTTCAACAAACAACCCTACCGGCAGGGTTTATTCATCTTAAAAACCAAACCGAATGAAAAAACAAATCCTTAGAAGCATCGTTCTGCTGCTCTTTACGCTTCAAGCAGCATGGGGCTTTGCACAGAATGGCCCATCGCTGCCCGATCAGCTCAAAAATCTTTACGGAATAGCTTCGATTGAATCTGTAAAGAGCGAACAGTACAACGAAAAGTACGAGGTATTCATCGAGCAACCCCTCGACTATGCCGACACCACCAAGGGAAAGTTTAAGCAGCGCTTTTTTGTAGCGCACGTAGGCTACGACCGCCCAACGGTTATGGTTACCGAAGGCTACAGCGCCGACTACTCCGCCAATCCCCGCTACCGCGAGGAGCTGTCGAAGCTTTTCAACGCCAACTTGGTATTCGTAGAGCACCGCTACTTCTCGAAGTCAACCCCCGCAAATGCCGACTGGAAGTACCTTACCGCCGAGGCGTCGGCCAACGATTTGCACCGTATCAACAAGGCACTAAGATCTATCTATAAAGGAAAGTGGATAAGCACCGGTATCAGCAAAGGCGGACAAACCACCATGATCTACCGCACCTTCTTCCCCAACGATGTGGAAATATCGGTACCCTACGTTGCGCCCCTCAACTTTGGAGAGGAGGATGGCCGTCACGAACCATTCATCGCCAACATTACTGGTACGCCAGAGGGAAGAAAAAAGGTTCTGGACTTCCAAGTGGAGGTGCTCAAGCGCAGAAGTTCGCTGCAGCCCATGTTCGATTCGCTTTGCTCGAAAGACAAGCTGATGTTTAACACAACGCTCGACGAAATTTTCGACTACTGCGTACTGGAATACTCTTTCTCTTTTTGGCAGTGGGGAACTCCTCTCGACAAAATACCGACTCTCGATTCGCCCGACTCAACCATATTCAAGCACTTTATCGCCATCTCTTCGCCCGACTACTTCCAAAATACCAGCCCAACCACATCTTTCTTTGTTCAGGCTGCTAAAGAGTTAGGATACTACGGCTACGATACTAAGCCATTCAAGAAATACTTGAAGATCAAAAAAGCAAAAGGCTACCTTCGTAAGCTAATGGCTCCAGAAGGATCGGCTCCAAAGTTTGACAAAAGTCTTGCTCTTAAAATCCAAAACTTCCTAGACCAAAACGACCCCAAGATGATCTTCATCTATGGAGAGTGGGACCCATGGACTGCTGTTGCTCCAAAATTTAGCAGAATATCGCCAGTGATAAAAGGGTATAGAACGAATATGGAGATGTACGTCCAACCACAAGGCAGCCATAGAGCAAGAATTTCTTCGCTTCCCGAACCAATGAAGAAAGAGGTGATAAGCAAGCTGGAGAAATGGCTTAGCGAATAGCAGCAACCATAAAAAAGGCTTTCGTGTAATGAAAGCCTTTTTACATTTTCTTCTACTTTACTTCTACTACAATTTCCCTAATCTGTGCTGGCTTATCCTTTTCCCAAGGGCGCGTGTAGTATAGGGTTAAGGTAGAAATCCCTTTAGAAACCCCTTTAAATTCGAAGGTCTCCTTTCCTCCTGTAGATGGCATTCCTACATACGCAACATGGTAGCTATGCCCTACGGAATCTACTCCGGTACTACCTCCTTTTTTTGCTATGTACCATGCATATCCCGTCGATGGATTAGAAAGCAGCTCTACTTTAAAGGTTTCATTTTCCTTTACTACGTAGGAAGGAGTAGAGCTTTTAGAGTCGTTGCCGTTTTGTGGTGTAAGCGCTGCAATAAGTGCAGCAAGGCAAAAAAAATTAGTCATAGTAGCTGCTCTTACAAGTTATCAACCCAAGTCATATATTCATCTATCCTCTGCGAATATAAGCAATCGATAAATCTGACTATCAGCCATACTAAGCACAACTAATAAATTTCGCGTCGTACATCAATCTTTGTCAATAATTTTTAGTAAGGGCATCTTTTTAGTATTTTGAATGCGATATTCCTACCATTACCCTGAAATAGGGCTAGGTTAACCCATATCCTAGCCAACTCCTCGAGCAGATGAACCGTATTGGCACCTCCAAAATCGTAGCATTCCGAGAAGCCTATGTCTTTTGCCATCCGATGAACCCTATGCTTTGCATGCTCATCATCGCCAGCCATAAAGGTATCGATAGGAACGCCTCCAAAGTTTGGATGCAGAATATTCTCGTAGCCTGTGGTATTAAAGGCCTTCACCACGTGGCATTGGGGATAAATGGCCGAAAGCGCCTCAAAGGTATCAGCGTAGCCTTCGGGATGTGAGTGAATGCAGTTCATGGTATCGACAATAAGCTTGTTTTCCAAGCTGCCGACTCTATCGCAAACTTCGGTAATAGCAGGGGGCGTAACGCAGAAGAAAATGGTATCGGACATTGCCCCCACCTCCTCCATCATGTGGATCGATATGTTCTTGTGGTAGTTTTCCAAAGCAGCCCTATCGGTCTCCTTCTCATCCCTAACCCCTGCGAACACACGATATCCAACACGGGCAAAAGCACGCGCTAGTGCTCCACCCAAATTTCCTAATCCGACAATTGCTATTTCCATAGCCATGATGTTTACTGGTTGACGAATGCTCTCTACTGTATAACATCAGAAATAGGGTAACGTCAATTTATGGCGGATTCTTTTTATGGTCGCACACAACATTTCGCATCGCCCACCAAACATTGCTATCTTTGCAAGCAAACAGCAAAGATTTCACCCGCAATTCTAAAAGAATGGTTGTATTCCCCAACGCCAAGATTAACCTTGGCCTCTACGTAGTCGAAAAACGCCCCGATGGCTTCCACAATCTTGAGACAATTTTCTATCCTGCACCTTGGAGAGATGCCCTAGAGGTTGTTCCTGCTACGGGTAACGAAACTACGCTCAATATAACCGGACTAGCCGTTGATGCTCCTACCGAAAAGAATCTGGTAATGCGCGCCTATAAGCTGCTGGCTAACGAATACAAGCTTCCGAAGCTCGACATTTACCTTCATAAGGCAATACCCTTTGGAGCCGGACTAGGAGGTGGGTCGGCTGATGCCGCCTTTATGCTGACGATGCTCAACCAACTCTTCGAACTTGGCATATCGGAAGATAAGCTGGCCGAGTACGCCGCTACGCTGGGCAGTGACTGCGCCTTCTTTGTGTACAACTGCCCGATGATTGCCAGCGGTCGTGGCGAGATTCTTTCTCCTATCAAGGTAGACTTATCAGGATACACCATCGTGCTAGTGAAGCCACCCTTTGGCATTAGCACCCCCGAGGCATTCGCGGGCATCACCCCCAAAAAGCCCAAAATACCGCTAACGGAGGCCATTAGCCAGCCTATTGAGCGCTGGAAGGATGTCCTTTTTAACGACTTTGAGCCACACCTGTTCAGGAACCATCCGCAGCTGGCAGCCATCAAGCAGCAGCTATACGACAAGGGCGCCAACTACGCAGCCATGTCGGGAAGCGGATCTACCATATTCGGATTATTCGATAAGGAAATAGACTTTACGGTGGAGGGCTGTACGGTATTTTCCGCTAAGCTATAAGCTCAAACGCCTTTGTTTCGAAGTTGTAGTTGAAGACCTCTCCGGTTTCGATGATATAGTGCCACCCGTAGACCTTAAGCTCGCCTCGCGCAACCCGCTCTTTCACGTTGGGATAGGTCATCAGGTGGTTTAGCTGGTGTACAACGTTTACCTGCTCGGCCAGCCACTCCTGCTTTTCCGGATCGGAGCCTTCGCCAAGCATTTGCTCTACAACTGGACGAACGCAGGCTGCCAACTCGAGCCACTTCCTTACATGGGGTACAGCAGCAAGCGATTCGGGTTCAGCAAAAATCGCCTTACATCCTCCACAGTTAGAATGGCCACAGATCACCACATTCTGCACCCCCAGAATGGTAAGCGCGTACTCAATGGCCGATGTTGTTGATAGGTACTCACCACTCTCGCGGTATTTGGGAACGATGTTGGCGATGTTGCGAACAACAAACAGCTCGCCAGGAAGCGTTCGGGTTATAAGGTTCGGAACTACCCGCGAATCAGAACAACCAATAAAAAGCGTATGCGGTTTCTGCTCCTTACCCAGCTGCTTGAACAGCTCCTCGTGCTCCTCAAAATCCTTTTGGTTGAAACGTACAACCCCCTCGAATAGCTCCTTCATTGGGAATTTTGATTTGAAATAACAACCTAACGTCCAAATGGGAAAATTGTTTAACGCATTATAGTGCGAGGCCCCGTTCACTACAATAAAATTAGCTGCCGCGCGACTATCTTTGCGCCCCATGAAAACGGACGAGCAGCGCCTTGTGGAAAAAGCGCTTAAGAAGGTTAGCGCAAAGGTTATCCAGTACATCTACCAAACGGAGCTACTATCCGATGGCGACCATATCCTGGTGGGCCTCTCGGGCGGCAAGGACTCGTACCTGCTGCTGGAGCTCATGGCCGAGTGCGTCCGCCGCCTGCCCTACTCGATAAAGGTTAGCGCAGCCCATGTGGCGCTCGACAACGTGGGCTACCGCATCGACACCGGCTACATGGCGCGGCTCTGCAACCACCTCAACATCCCATTCTACCTTCTAAAGGATGAAGTGGACCTCGACAACGAGAAGAAGAAGGGCATGTGCTTCGTTTGCGCCTGGATGCGCCGCAAGATGATCTTCAACCTTACCCGCGAGATTGGCTGCAACAAGCTCGCCTTTGGGCACCACATGGACGATGCCGTACAAACCCTGCTGATGAACCAGATATGGCACGGCACCATCAGCGCCATGCCCTGCTCGCTCTCGATGCTCGATGAGCGCATCCACCTCATCCGCCCCATGCTCTGCCTCGCCGAGGAGGACGTTACGGCCTACACCGCGCTGCGCGACTACCCGCCATCGCTGGCCACCTGCCCGCACGACTGCAACACCAAGCGCCAGGACATCCGCAACGTGCTTTCCCAAATCAAGTCGATGAATAAGGCGGCCATCAAGAACCTCTTCCGCTCGATGGAGAACATCTTCCCCGAGTACCTGCCCCAATCGGGCAAGCCGCTTAAGAAAAGGAATAGCGAAAATTTGATGGAAAAGAGATAGCCTCCCCGTGCTCCCGGCAGGCCCAATGCATCGTTACATCACCCCTGCCACATTTCCCGAAGGCCTAATGCATCGATGCATTACCCCTGCCACATTTATTATCTTGTGTCTTTAGTCTAAAATCTAAAACAGGAAGTTCACCCCGATGTACATGCCCCACGAACCATTGTCGCTGCTGGCGGCCTTTCCAAGATCGCCCGAGATGACGAAGTTCTGGTTCATCACCAGCTTACCGCCCATGCCAAAGCTGTAGTGCGGGCGCTGCGCGGTGCTGCGGAAGTAGCTGCCGTACTCCGATTGGGGTACGCCAGAGAGATCGAGCGAAGCATTTTGGGTAACCATCCCCGCATCGGCAAAGGCGGTGATGGCCCAGTAGAGGTTCTGACGGAGAAGGTGCATCCGCCAGAACTTGTAGCGCAGCTCGGCGTTGGCCAGCGCAAAGCCATCGGCCATAACGCGGTTGCGGAGGATGCCCCTAAGCGAGTAGGCCCCGCCCAGCCCCTCGAAGAAGGAGCGGCGCGGCGATACCGTGACAATTTGGGGCAGCAGGTAGAAGGGACATTTTCCGGCCACCACGTTTTGGGCCATTGCCCTAACGGCAAACGATAGGTCGTTGGGGATAAGCGTAACGTACTTGCGCAGGGTGATCGCCAGCTTGGCGTGACCGCTTGTACCGCCAGCAAGGCTTGGAGAAACGTAGTAGATAAGCGCATCGGCCCAGATGCCGCGCATAGGGTTGGGCTCGTTGTCGCGCGTATCGTAGATCAGGGCTCCCTTAAGGGTAAGGTGATCGCCGCCACGGCGCTCACCAGAACCAACGATACCCCAGTCGACGTACTTGTTGTAGAGGACATCCCACTCGCCGTAGCTGCTGGGCTCGGGGCTCAGCTTGCTACGCCTGAGCGGCCCCACGGTGTAGCGCTGGTACGATGTGCCCACCAGCCAGCCCCACTTGGGGTTGCTGAGTTTACCCTGAAGGTCGACCCCCATTCGAACAATATCCTTATTCATCTTGTAGAAGAGCTCCGAGCGGTAGTCGGCATTATCAGGGTCAATCCACGATTTATGGAAGCGGCTTTCGGCTCCGTTAAAGCCGTAGAACTCGGCCGCCAGCGTAGGCAGGTACTGCAAATCGGCCATCAACCGAATACCCGGAAGCACGTACTTGCTGTCGTAGATGATGCGGTACTGGCCCGAGCCCTTGGTGTAGCGCGAGGCCTCGGTATAAATCGAATGGCGGTACTCGGGGTAGCTGCTACCATCGCCAAAGTTGAAAAAGTTGAGCACCGCGCCATACTCGAACCCAAGATCGGAGTCGAAGGCAATAACCGGTATAGGTCCAAGATTCCAGCCCTTTTTCACGATCTCATCCTTGCGATTTGCGGTTGTGTCTGCTCCAGCAAGAGCAAGCACTGGTAAAACAAGTAGGATGCCCAACAGAGTCTTCTTCATACAAGTAATAATTTGGGATGAATTTAGAACAATAGAAGGAATTAATGAGCACATCGCATAAAATAAGGGGATATCTCGTCGAGATACCCCCCATAATTATTACTGCCCAATTCTTTTATACGTTTCTTCTATAGCTATATTTAGATACTGGCTGTTGGTCATTCCTTATTTACCAAAATATACGGATCAAAAGACATCCGAATTCCATCAAAAACAAGATCTACCGAATACTGATATCGTCCGTTAGAGGATGGGTTAATCTGCCCCTCCCAGATACCGGTAAAGATATTCTTTTGAATAGGCTTGCAAACCCCTTGAACCATCTGCCCCTTAAACTCCAGAATCTCGACTGCGCTTTCGGGAGATTTAGGAACGGCTTTCCATTTAACAGTTTGCCCAGCTTTGCAGCAAGTTATTAAATCGCAGCAGCGCTTACTCCACGAGCCTGCACCATCTACCTTTTCAACTAGCGAAACATTATCCCGAAGATTTCCACTAGAGGCTGCACCATCAGTGTCTATTACAATTAAAACATCAACTGCACCCATAATTTCTACATCTAAGAATAAATCCCTCTTTACCGACCAAAGTCCTAATCGGTAAATGTCGAGCACAAAGATGAGCAGACGAAAATGTATTTACAAGGTAGGAAATACCTGATTTTTAAAACAGGTATTTATACGTATTCGCACGTAAAGTCCGAATTATGCTTGAAGGGATGTAAGCATATCCTATTCTGTAAGGGTGAAGAAGCAGTCGTCTATATCGATTATTTGCTTCTGAATTGCGTATATAACCAGCCCCGCCGTATTCTTTGCTGAAGTTTTTGCCAGCAGGCTGCTTTTATAGCCCTCTACGGTTCGCTTATTGATGAACAGTTTATCGGCAATTTCCTGAGCGGTGTACTGCATACATATAAGCCTCAGCACGGCAATTTCCCTCTCGGAAAGCGTCTCCTCGGTTTTAAATACTGGAGCAGGCACACTCGATGCTATCTGATTGCGCATCACTTCGATCTGCTCGCTCATAAAGTAGAAGCCTTTAGCATGCACCTCTTCTATGGCTTCGGCAAGCTGCTGCGGTGCTATCCCTTTAGGAAGGAAGGCATTTACCCCTAGCTTTAGCATGTAGCCCATAAACGACTTCTTGTAGTGCGAAGAGACAACAATAATCTTTAAATCGGGATAATTCTGCTTAAGAATAGCAGCCGTTTCAATCCCATTCATTTCTCCCATTTGGAGATCTAACAGCAGTATCTCTGGGATACTTTGGGCTCCTTTAAACGCATCAATAATTTGTTGTCCACTTGTAGCGGTCAAGTCCACAACAATTTGCTCGTGCTTTGCAAAAAAGTCAGACAGAAGCATCACAATCAACGCCTCGTCGTCTACAATCGCAATCCTTATTGATGAGCTATTCTCTTCCATTTTATCAAACGTTATTTTTCAACAGAAGCTGAAAAGTGGCACCTCTGCTCGGCGCCGACTTAAACCGGCTCTTCGCACTTAGCAGCTGAGCCCGAAACTCGATATTCTTTAACCCAAGGCCCTTTGCCTTTTCAGTGCTATCAAATCCAACTCCATTATCGCGAATAACTAGAGCAACAATGGCATCTGTAATCCGCAGATTAATGCTAATCTCGGAGGCATGGGCATGCTTCAGTATGTTATTAACCACCTCCTGTACAATCCGAAACAGCTGCAACTTCACATCGGTCTTAAGCGCTTGGTGCTGCTGATGGTGAAAATGGTAGCTGATTAAATATGCGCTTTTAAGAGGTAGAATAAAATCCTCCACCAACTCATCTAAAGAAGTTTCCTCGAGCATAGGAGGACGAAGGTCGTGCGTAATTCTACGGGCAATCTTAATGGAGTCGCCCAGCAACTCTACAGGCTTAACCTTCTCATTGTTGGTTTGCAGCGCATAGGTCAGAACAGTTAGCTTCGAAATCAATTCGTCGTGAAGATCCGAAGCAATACGGTCGCGCTCCTTTTCCTGCACTAAAACGCTATTCCAAAGCAACGATTTCTGATGTTCCAACTTGGCTTGCGTAAACTTCTCCTGTTCTTGAATGATTCGCTTAATGTATTTTCGTGTGAGCAAAACCATGCTAACAACTAAAACAACGGTAAAAAGCAGTACGATAAGAAGTCCTACCGCAAACATTTGCGGATCTTGCCATTCTGCCATATCAAGTAGATTAAAACAAGGTAAAAGAGATTTAACGACACCAAATTTAACACCCAAAATAGAAAAACAACGCTAATTGACTCGTTAACCAAAAAATTTATGGGAAGAAATAGAACTAGATTTATTGAAAAGTAGATTAGTGCAGCAACATTTAAGTAGCGATGCTCCTTCACAATGGGAATACTGCCATTAAAAATCCTCCAGTAGTACATAAGACAGTATAAAACAATAACCACATCGGCAATAACCTTTCCAAACGATTGAAAGTTTTTTAGATGTAACAGCCTACTTACAAAAAGCAGTTCGGAAGAGACGCATAAAAGGGCTAATACCATAAACCCAATAAGGATATTACTCCTGCGCCTAAGGATATGGCTGTAGTATAGCTTCGAGAATATTGCAAGCTCAAAAAAGCCGAATATGGGCACAATAAAAAGGTTGTACTTAAAGCGGGAGTAATATCCAAAGTACCGGCAAAGAAAATCGGCACCAAGGCACAGCACCAAATAGTAGAATAAATACCTTGTACTTACGCCCAAATGCTTAAA
This sequence comes from Acetobacteroides hydrogenigenes, assembly GCF_004340205.1. Taxonomy (NCBI): domain Bacteria; kingdom Pseudomonadati; phylum Bacteroidota; class Bacteroidia; order Bacteroidales; family Rikenellaceae; genus Acetobacteroides; species Acetobacteroides hydrogenigenes. The sequence goes on along the minus strand of NZ_SLWB01000015.1, from coordinate 75,966 downwards.
GTTATAAAGCCCTATTGAGATCCCTAATAAAAGAACAATAGGTGAAAGTAAAGAGACATAAGTCCAAATCTGGTTCTGATCCATAGCTTACCGTTCGTTTAAAGAAGCCCTAATCCATCGTTATGAAAAGGAGGGCAAGGAGTAGATATATCCTCAACAGGAGTTCCCTTATCTTCACCAGTAGGGACTGCGGCTGTTCGTAATCCACTACTTTCGATGGTTGTTGGCATTCCCCAAAGCATCAGGTCGGCATTCTTACCGTTCAACCCAAAGATGGCCATGGTTTCGTAGCAGCCTGCGGTTTCGAACTGCGAGGTTAGATCACTAAAGGGTAGCACAAAGGCCTGAAAAACACCAGCCGACGACTCCACACTGTTCCTAACCCACGATTCCATAAACACCGTCCACCTCATTACCCTCTTTAAGGCCTCAACAACTTTTACGCTGCCATCCTTTGCATGGTCGATAATTCCGCCATCAAGCACATTAAGACCTGGATAGTAATCCTGCACAACTATCGAATCGATATTTGCCTCTGGATTCTTATCCGACTCGCTGTCGATAAGAACAAACTGTAGTTGACCGTTAAAAACACCGAGGTAGACATGTAGCTCTTTTGGAGACTTCGTCTTCCAAAGATCGTAGTTCGATCTCTCGATCTTAAAACAGGTACCCTGCTTTAGGTAGGCTAAAACATCGTCTGCCGATGTTCTGGCTTTGGACCATTCTTCAATAGCCCGTTTAATTTCCCCAATTTCCATTTCAGGTTAGATTTAATCTGTTTGTAATAATTAAAAAACACGAGCCAAGATATACATTTTTTTAACCATCTAAAAAAATGCGCATCTGACACAAAGTCGGTTGCGCATAATATTGTAGATACCATCGTAGAGATGCCCAAATTGGGCGTTTCTACCGTGTTGCAGGAACCATCTCGAAGCCGCTCAGCTCCATCGTTACGGTTGGGATCAGCAAAAGGGCTCCTATAATAATCAGGACGATGATGTAGGGAAGCACCCACTTAATCCACTTGGCGTAGGGAACCTTGGCCACGCCCAACACGCCGATGAGCACTCCCGAAATAGGGGTGATCATCTCGGTAAAGCCGCCACCCAACTGAAACGCCATTACCGTTGATTGCCGCGATATGCCGATGATATCGGAGAAGGGGGCAAATATCGGAATGGTGAGGGCCGCCTTGGCGCTACCCGATGGGATAATCATGTTGATAAGGGTGATGATACCGTAGATGGTTTCGGTAGCGGCTATCTTGCCGTAGGACCCGAGCGTCGAGGACAGCCCGTGCAGGATGGTGTCCACCACCTTTCCGTCCTGAAGGATGACGATGATACCCCCGGCAAACCCTACGATGATGGCCGCCGACATGAAGTCCTTGGCGCCATCCATAAAGTGCTTCACGATATCGTTTGCCTTGTATCCAATGGCCAAGCCGCTCAGCAACCCAAGCGCAAAGAAGAGTCCGGCAATCTTGTCGATACCCCAGCCGTAGCCCATCACACCAACAATAAGGTAAAGGATGGTGAAGCCCAGCAGCTGCAGGATAAAGAAGTGCACCGACTTGCGGAGGCTCCTCCAGCACAGCAGCGCGTAGAGAACCGTTGTTAACGGCATTATCGGCATCGGCGTTAAGGTCGACTTGCCGATTACCAGCGAGGTGGTAGGATACACAACGGAGAAGGCAATAAGCCCGGCAAGGCTAAGGCCAAAGGCCCACCAGGCCGACTTGGGCGTGATATGCTCCACGTGCGACTTCTCCTCGCTGAAGCGGTCGCGCCAAAACTTATCTTCGTTGTAAACAGGCGAGATCTTAGGGTTCTTCTTCACCCTATGGGCGTAGCGAAGCACGAAGATGATTAGGGCAACGTTAAGGATGATCCAGCAGATAAACCTATACTCGATGCCCGAGAAGAGAGGAATACCCGAGAGCTCCTGAGCAATGCCGATGGTGAACGGGTTGAGCATTGCCCCGGCAAAACCGGTATGAGCCGCCACGTACACCAGCCCTAGGCCCACCAGCGAGTCGTACCCCATCGATATAGCCAGCGGAATAATCACCACGGCAAAGGCTATGGTCTCCTCGCTCATGCCGAACACCGCCCCAAAGAGGCTAAAGATGATCATGATGCTTACCATGATGACGTTGTTTACCCCCAGCTTGCGCACCAGCCAGAAGCGCTCCCATCCCTTCGACTTGTTCAGGAACGAGTAGATGCCCACGTCGATGGAGCCGTTGGAGTTAACCACCCAGAAGGCGCCACCCACAACAAGAATAAATATGATGATGCCCGCACCCTTCTCGAACCCCTTAAAGAAGGAGGTGAAGAGCTGGTAGGTTTGCGGCACATTGTCGATTTGGTTAAAGGTAACCGTTCCGTCGGTGGCCTTTACGTACTCGCCACCGGGCAGAAACCAGGTAAGCAGGGCGCAGATGGCAATTATCCAAAAAACGATAACGAAGTTATTCGGTATGGTGAATTTTCTTTTCGAACCCATAGGTTAGCTGTTAATGTTAAGGTGTACAAATATAGGAAGTGCATCGGCGCGAGCAAACTTTTGGGGAGGGGAATCCAGTGATTTTGCTTTTATAACATCCATCTCTTATAGCAAAGAGACGTAAAGAAATCCGCATTTTGTTGTATAAAGGTTATCCCCCGCTGGCGGGGGATAACCTTCGAAGAAAAGTTGTGCCATATTCCATTTTTAAAGAAACAATTGGCACCATTGCCAATTGAACCTTCACCTCAGTTACTTTGATGATTCAATCGCCAATTGAACTCCCAACCCTTTTACTTTGGCAATTCCCTTGGCAGGGGAATGCCCAACCCGTTTACTTTGACGATTTCCCGAACAGGGGAGGAATCGGTTTAACCGCATCGTTAATCATTTTACTTCACAATTTTAAGAGCTACATTTGCGATGCAGCTGCGCGCGCCATCAGCAATAATGGGAATAGCTGATGATGCCGCAACGACCTCTAACATCACACTATTATTCAACATGAGAAGAAGCAACCTACTGCTGTGGGGGCTTATGCTACTTGCCGGAGCCGCAGGCGCTCAGGGCACCAGCACCCCACTTGCATCAGACCTGATTCCGAAGCCGCTATCGTGCACCGATAAGCCGGGCGCCTTCACCATCACCCCAAGCGTAAAGCTGCATGCCCCATCGCAATTTAAGGAGGCAGCCAACCTGCTTGCTGAGAAGCTGAGGCTGAGCAACGCCATTGCCCGAAGCAGCAAAAAGGCATCCATCGTCTTCCTAGAAGCCGATAAGAAGGACAGCCTCGGCAACGAAGGGTACCAGCTATCCGTCGCCCCAAGCAAGATCACCATTACCGCATCAACCCTAAAGGGGGCAACCAACGCCGTGTTTACCCTGCTACAACTGCAGCAGCTGCAGCCCAACATGGCCAGCATCCCCTGCACCGATATTAAGGATATCCCCCGCTTTAGCTACCGCGGCATGCACCTCGACGTGTCGCGCAACTTCATGCCGGTTAACTTCGTCAAGAAGTACCTCGACATGATGGCGCTCTACAAGTACAACACCTTCCACTGGCACCTTACCGATGGCCCCGGATGGCGGTTGGAGATCAAGAAGTATCCGCTGTTAACATCAAAAGCGGCATTCCGCACCCACAACCGCTGGAGGGATTGGTGGAGTTCTCCCCGCAAGTATGCCGACGAGGGTGCTCCTAACGCCTACGGTGGCTACTACACGCAGGACGATGCCCGCGAAATTGTGGCCTACGCCGCCAAACTGGGCATCACGGTAATCCCCGAGATTGAGATGCCCGGCCACTCCGAGGAGGTGCTTGCGGTTTACCCCGAGTTATCGTGCTCCGGAGTTCCCTACAAGAACGGCGAGTTCTGCATCGGAAACCCACAAACCTATACCTTCCTCGAAGATGTACTAAAGGAGGTTATGGCGATATTCCCATCCACCTACATCCACGTGGGGGGGGATGAGGCCAACATCAAGCCTTGGCAGGAGTGCCCCAAGTGTCAGGCGCTAAAAAAGGAGAAGGGGCTTACCAACGAGCACGAGCTGCAGGCCTACCTGATTAAGCACATGGAGCAATTTCTAAAGGATAATGGCCGTAAGCTTATCGGCTGGGACGAGATTGTAGATGGCGGTCTACCTGCCGATGCTACCGTGATGAGCTGGCGCGGCGAAGCTGGCGGCATTAAGGCCGTGCAGCAGGGGCACGATGTGGTGATGACCCCCGGCGAAACCTACCTCGACGCCTACCAGAGCGACCCCACCACACAGCCCGAGGCCATTGGCGGATTCCTTCCGCTGTCGCGCGTTTACGCCTACGAGCCTGTGCCTGCTGCGCTAACAGCCGAGCAGAGCAAGCACGTAATGGGTACCCAAGCCAACCTTTGGAGCGAGTACATGCCAACAACCTATCAGGTGGAGTACATGGCCTACCCACGAGCCATTGCGCTTGCCGAGGTAGCCTGGACGGCTAAGGATAAGAAGGATTACTCCGACTTCCAGCGCCGCCTACAGCACCACTACCGCCTGCTTCAGAGCAACAACGTTAACTACTACCGTCCATCCAACTCCGTAACAATTGCGGCCCTTCCCGACTACGAAAGGAAGCAAAACCAGATTACCCTTACCAGCGAGCAGTACAAGCCAGAGATTCGCTACACCACCGATGGGAACGCGCCAACCGCCAGCTCGCAACTCTACGATAAGCCATTCTACACATCCGGAAAAACGATTGTAAAGGCAGCCATATTCAAGAACGGGGAGATGCAGGGCGAGGCCGCCTGCGATACCACCAACTACCACTTGGCAATCGGCAAACCTGTTACCTTTAACACCCTGTGGAGCGACTCGTACCCCGCACAAAAGGAGCAAACGCTAACCAACGGCGTAAAGGGTTCGCTCACCTACCACGACAAGCAATGGCTGGGCTACCTAAAGAATTTCGATGTTACCGTAGATATGGAGAGCGTACAGCCCATCTCTAGCGTAGCCATCCGCTTTATGCAGCAGCCCGGTCCGGGAGTGTACTTCCCTTCATACGTAGAGGTGCAATTCTCGGAGGATGGCAAAACCTTTACCACCTTCAAAAAAGAGGTGAATACTACGCCTACAAACGATCTTCTGCTAAGGTTCAAATCCTTCACCTTCGATTGCGGCAACACAAAAACGCGCTACATACGCTTTATTGCACCCAATGTGATGAGGGGTTACATGTTTATTGATGAGATTACCGTGTACTAGGAAGAGGTTAAACAAAAATAGACGGAAGTGGTTTGCAGTAGACGAAGAGTCTACCCTACTCACTAACAACAACTATCAACACCATACAATGAAAAAGACAGCAACTCTACTACTACTTCTCGCAACATCGGTTACCTCGCTGTTTGCTCAGGAGAGCGCCGAGGAGAAGGCCAAGCGCATGCAGTGGTTCTCCGATGCCAAGCTGGGCATCTTCATCCACTACGGTATTTACGCCGTAAATGGGATTGACGAATCGTGGTCGTTCTACAACGGCAAGATTACCCACGAAAATTACATGAAGCAGCTAAAGGGCTTTACCGGTAAGCGATTCGACGCTCAAAAATGGGCCAACCTGTTTGCCGAAAGCGGAGCAAAATATGCAGTGCTCACCAGCAAGCACCACGATGGTGTTGCCCTTTGGGATACCAAAGTTGGCGATCTTAGCGTCGTGAAGAAAACCCCCATTAAGCGCGACCTAGTTGATCCGTTCTGCAAGGCTATTCGCGAAAAGGGAATGAAGGTGGGTATGTACTACTCGCTCATCGACTGGAGCCACCCCGACTACCCCAACTTCCTTAAAGATCAGAAGCGCTACGAGAATGATCCAGCTCGCTGGAACAAGTTCCTTACCTTCATGAACGGCCAGCTCGACGAGCTGGGCTCGCGTTTCAACCCCGACCTATGGTGGTTCGATGGCGACTGGGAGTTCAGCGCCGATCAGTGGAAGGCTAAAGAGATCCGCCAAAAGCTATTCGGGTACAATCCAAACGTGATTATCAACTCGCGCCTGCAGGGCTACGGCGATTACGACACCCCCGAGAACGGCGTTCCACTTGAGAAGCCCGCAAATCCACACTGGGAACTTTGCCTAACCATGAACGACGCTTGGGGCTATCAGCCAACCGACAAGAACTACAAAACGCCAAATCAGGTAATCCGCATCTTTGCCGACTGCATTGGCAAGGGAGGAAATGTTCTTCTCGATGTGGGTCCTAAAGAGGATGGCACCATTGCCGACGAGCAGGTGGCCATTCTAAAGGAACTTGGCCGTTGGACAAAGAAGCACCAGGAGGCCATTTATGGCACACAAGCCGGAATATTGCGCGAGTGGTTCTCAGGGCCTAGCACCCTATCGAAGGATGGCAAGAAACTTTACCTATTCATCGAGCACAAGCCAAACGGACCTATCGCTGTAAAAGGTCTTAAGAACAAGGTAGCAACCGCATGGGTTGTAGGCAGCGGCGCAACCATCAACTACAAGGTGATGATGAAGCCTTGGTGGTCGTCGGTTCCCGGAATCCTTTACATTGATGTTCCCGAAACTGAGCTGGACAATCAAGTAACCGTGGTTTGCCTAAGTTTGGAGACACCGATTACGAAGTAGCATCCAAACAACAAAAAGTTAAACGGAAATAAACAGAAGTGGAGCGAAGCGACATCCCGCCTTAGCGGGATTAATCAGAAGAGTTTTGAAACAGCAACAGCTTAAGAATTTCTCTAACTCCGACTCTGGGCTCCTGGTCCCCTCTCGGGAGGGGTAGGGATGGGTTAGAACTTTTCTAACAGATTCGAAACTTACAGTATATCTCAAATACAAGCAAGGGGTGAAGCATCAGCTTCACCCCTTTTTACTTTTATGGTCTAAGTCTAAAGAATTCGCGAAATCGCTAATCCTCATCCCTCGATATCTTGTTGAATCGGCGCTTGAACTGGCTCTTGCCGTCCATTAGCACATCCATGATGTAGCGGCCATCGGGCAGGTACCCTACCGAGTACACAAATCTACCGCTCTTTACCTTCTTATAGGAGTGACGCTCTATCTCTACCCCATCGGCAGTAATCACCACCTCCATGCGCTGGGCAACATCGCTATGAACATCCAACGCGATGGAATCCTTGGTCATCCTTGGGAATAGGATAAAGGAGTACTCGTTCTTGGTGGTATCAACCCTATACTCCGACGAGGTACGGAACGAGAAAAACTGTCCGTTGCCGCAGTCGCTCTCGAAGCGCTTTACCATGCGTCCGTTCATGTCCAGAAGATGAAGGTATCCGTAGCCCGATTGAGGCTCGTACCAGAACTCCAAGCCATCGCCGGTGGTATCGACAAGCGTTAGGTTGTACGATCCCTTAGGAAGGTAAAGCGTATCGGTGTAAAGCGTTCGTGGCTTAAGGTTTTTAGGAGTGTAGCGCAGCAGCGTATCACCCTTAATCGAGGCAACAAACAGGTAGTTGTCGGTAGGCACGTTGTTGGTAAGGAACTTCAGCACCATCTTTTCGGGCAGATGCTGGGGCGCATCAAACTCCGTCACCAGCTTGTTATCGCCATCCCACGCATCGCGGGTGTTGTTGGGCTTGGCGAGGGTAACCGAGAACTGGTTCTTAGCCCCCACCTCGGCAATCTCGCCAGGAAGCGTTACCACCTCCGATTGGTTGAAGGCAAGATTGCCCTTCCACTTGTAGGTGCGGGGCTTTAGCCCCACGGTAAAGTAGGTGATGTCGAGCGTGCGAAGGCTCTTCGCTCCAAGGTTGCGAATCCTAATCTGAGGATTAGTGCAGGCGGGGTTCATGCGGTTGAAGTTGGCCTTATTGTTCGGAACCATGATCTCCTCTATGGCCACATCGTTTTTGCTTAGCGGCGCGCTATACTGAATCAGGTACGAGGCAATGCTCTCTACGGCCTGAACGTTACCCGTGGCGGTGTAGGGCTCTAGGTTCATATCGATGGTGTGCGATTCTCCTGGCTTTACGGCAACATCGACAATGTCGGCTGGCTGCAAATGCCCAGGGCACCACCACGCACGGTCGTAAATCCAGGTTCCTCCCTGAGGGTAGAGCGGATTGCTGCCGCAGTCCATCCAAAGGTTTCGGTGTTCAACCACCTTGCCATCATGGAGGATATCGCGCCAGCGGCTGCAAAACTCGCTGCAACCCTTTGGCCTATCCATACCATGACCTGTGTGCTGAAGGCGGATGCGGCTGATAGCGCTACCCCCATCAACGGTATACTTTACAGGTTTTATCTGATCCTTTATAGGGTTAGAGGCATCGCCGTACTTAAACCCTCCGTTCCACAGCGGAGCGATAGAGAGAGGCTTAATAACCTGAGGGCCTTCGGTAATCTCGAAGTCGATGGTTAGCGCCCACCCCACGGTTTTGGCCTCGTAGCCCGAGTGGTTGTACTCCAGCAGCACGCTATCGCGGAGCACCTGCGCGAAGTCGGTTACATCCACCGTCCAGGTGAAGCTCCACCCCTTGCTGAAGATGCTCCCGTAGGGGGTCAGCATGCGGCTAAGCTCGTAGTTGAGCACCTTTCCGCTGGCACCTCCCGCCTTCACCAGCCTGACATGATCGAGGTAGTCCCAGTGCGCACAGGCAATGGTATCGGGACAGCCGAGGGTAACGTGCATCAGTATCTTGCGTACCGATGTGGATGTTGATGGAAACTTTGCCCAAACGGGATAGGCGTTATTGCCCTTAGAGGCATCGCAGGTAATGGTGGCCTTCTTGAACGGCACCACATGAATTTTTTCTTGACTACCGGCGGTTGCCACCGATAGCCCCCCTACCAAGAGGAGCAGGGAGAGAAGCGCTCTCTTCATAATGCTTGGTGTTTATTGGTTGTGTTGATAATAGTAGCGGTTAACATCTTACTTGTAACATCAAAAAGATCGCTTGTGCGATCCAACCTAAGGCTTGTTCTTCTTAACAAGCCATTTGTTCGATCCAACATGTGCCTTGTTCGACCCAACAAATCATTTGTTCGCTTCAACATGCGGCTTGTGTGATCCAACAAGCCATTTGTTCGATTCAACATATGGCTTGTTGCGTCCGAAAAATCATTTGTTCGACTCAACATATGGCTTGTTCGATCCAACATCCCCGTTGTTTGACTCAACATTGACGATGTTCGCTTCAACATCGTCGTTGTTCGATCAAACAGCTGCATCGGTAAAAGCAAAAAACTTCCGAGCAGTACTCGGAAGTTTCCTATAGCGTTACGCTTACTTTTCGCGAATGTAGATCTGTATGGGCACCCCCTTAAAGTCGTAGTTCTCGCGCAGCTTGTTTTCGAGGAAGCGCTTGTAGGGCTCCCTAACGTACTGCGGAAGGTTGGCAAAGAACGCGAACGATGGCGTTTGCGTTGGCAGCTGGGTTACGAACTTTATCTTGATGTACTTGCCCTTGTTAGCAGGTGGGGGCGTATCCTCGATGATGGGTAGGAAGAACTCGTTAAGGCGAGCCGTTGGAATACGGCGCTTGCGGTTCTCGTACACCACCGATATCTGCTGGATTACGTCGAACACCCTCTGCTTGTTGACTACCGAGGTAAAGATGATGGGCACATCGGTAAATGGAGCTATGCGCTTCTTCAGGTTATCGGTGTACTCCTTCATGGTGTTGTTCTCCTTGGCCACCAAGTCCCACTTGTTTACCACCACCACAACGCCCTTCTTGTTACGCACAATAAGGTTGAAGATATTCAAGTCCTGCGCCTCGATGCCCTGCGAGGCATCGAGCATCAGCACGCACACGTCCGACTCCTCTATGGTACGGATCGAGCGCATCACCGAGTAGAACTCGATATCCTCGTGCACCTTCCCCTTCTTACGGAGCCCAGCGGTGTCGATCAGGAAGAAATCCTGCCCGAACTTGTTGTAGCGGGTGTGGATGGAGTCGCGGGTGGTACCCGAAATTGGGGTAACAATGTTACGCTCCTCGCCCAGCAGCGCGTTGGTAAGCGACGACTTACCCACATTTGGCCTACCTACGATAGCCACCTTGGGGATGTCGAGCTCCTCAACGGGGCTCTCCTCCTTGGGCAAGCTCTCGATTACGGCATCCAGCAGGTCGCCCGTGCCAAAGCCGCTAGCCGACGATATGTTGTACGGATCGCCTAGCCCAAGCGCGTAGAACTCGGCCGAGAAGTAGATACGGTCGTTATTATCAACCTTGTTGGTAACAAGGAATACTTTCTTTTTCGACTTACGGAGCATCTCGGCAATGGCCGCATCGTAGTCGGTGATGCCGCCCATTACGTCCACCACAAAAAGGATGATGTCGGCCTCATCAACGGCCAGCTCCACCTGCCTGCGGATCTCCATTTCGAAGGTATCGTCGGAGTTGATGGTGTATCCCCCGGTGTCGATCACCGAGAAATCCTTACCGTTCCACTCGCACTTGCCGTAGTGGCGGTCGCGGGTAACGCCAGCAGTCTCGTCGACAATGGCCTTACGCATTCCTACCAAACGATTAAAGAGGGTCGATTTCCCCACATTCGGGCGCCCTACTATTGCTACAATGTTTGCCATCTTACTTGTTGATGTGCTGCCCGGGCAGCTATTTTAGTCCTGTATGTATCCAAAATTCTTGAGGTCGCGCTCGTTGTCGCGCCACTTGTCGCTCACCTTCACGAAGATCTCTAAGAAGACTTTCGTGCCTAGGAACGCCTCCAGCTCCTTGCGCGCCTCGGTGCCCACCTTCTTGAGCATGCTACCCTGCTTGCCAATGATAATACCCTTTTGGGTTTGACGCGCCACGTAAATCACCGCCCCAATGCGTACGATCTTAGGATCTTCTACGTACGATTCGATTACCACCTCGGTGCAGTAGGGCACCTCCTTCTCGTAGTTCAGGAATATCTTCTCGCGGATGATCTCAGCGGCAAAGAAGCGCATTGGCTTATCGGTAAGCTGATCCTTGGGGAAGTACGGTGGAGCCTCGGGCAGCAAGCGTACGATATTGCTCATGATGGCCTCGAGGTTGAAGTTCAGCTTTGCCGAAGCAGGAATAATCATTGCCTCGGGTAGGCGCTCCTTCCACTGCTCAACCAGCACCTCCAGCTTCTCCTGGGTGGAAAGGTCAACCTTGTTAATGATAAGGATGATTGGCGTCGAGGTTTTCTTCAGCCTATCGATGTACTCGATGTTCTTATCGGGCGTCTCCACCACATCGGTAACGTAGAGAAACACGTCGGCATCGGTGATGGCGGTGTTCACGAACGTCATCATCGATTCCTGCAGCTTGTAGTTTGGCTTAAGTATACCAGGGGTATCAGAGTATACAATCTGGTAGTCGTCGGTATTCACCAACCCCATAATCCTATGGCGGGTGGTTTGCGCCTTAGCGGTAATGATGGACAACCGCTCGCCCACCAAGGCGTTCATAAGCGTACTCTTCCCCACATTGGGATTACCTAATATATTTACAAAGCCTGATTTATGAGCCATTGCTGCACGTTTTTAGGGTACAAAAGTACAATAAACAATTGGTTTAGTAAAGTTGCCCACACGGAACCCCTTTGCTGCTTCGGCAAATAGATCAATGGCTAAAACACCGATTACGTAGATATTAGCTGTAACCCCTCTCCGTTTTAACAAACAAACATTTTACCATGACGCCTTTTTTCGCTAACCATTTTCCGCATATTTTATTTTTTTGATAATAATTTTTTGCCTGAGATTTGTTTTTTGTAATAATTCATTACTTTTGACCCCATCAAAGAGAACAACATTTTTAGCTTGACGGACTATGAACCTAAAACATATAGAGCTCTCTCAAAACGAGCTTGTAAAACATCTTCAAAAACCAGCGTCGGAGTTTACCTGCGACGATATAATTAGGTTTATCGAGGATCGCGGCATCGAGATGGTCAACTTCCGCTACGTTGCAGAAGATGGCAAGCTCAAGACGCTAAACTTCGTAATCAACAACAAGGAGTACTTAGAGACTATCCTCACCCAAGGTGAGCGTGTAGATGGTTCGAGCCTTTTCTCGTTCATCGAGGCCGGATCGAGCGACCTATACGTTATGCCCAAGTACCGCACCGCGTTCGTTGACCCTTTTGCAGAGATTCCATCGCTCAATATTATTTGCTCGTTCTACAACAGCAACGGCAAACCGCTCGAAAGTTCACCAGAATACATGCTTCGCAAGGCAGTATCTGTTTTCAAGGAGGAAACCGGATACACCTTTAAGGCAATGGGCGAGCTGGAGTACTACGTAATATCGGAGGATGAGCAGTTCTACGAAGGCATCGACCAAAAGGGCTACCATTCTTCTACGCCCTACGCAAAATGGGAAATGCTCCGCGTAGAGGCAATGAAGCTTATAGCTCAAGCTGGAGGTTTGGTAAAGTACGGCCACTCTGAGGTAGGATCCTTCGTTAAGGATGGCATCTACTACGAGCAGCAGGAAATAGAGTTTCTTCCTACCTACGTAGAAGATGCTGCCGAGCAGCTTATCGTAGCTAAGTGGATCATCCGCATGCTGGGCTACAAGTATGGAGTAACCATCAGCTTTGCCCCAAAGATTACTGTTGGCAAGGCAGGAAGCGGGTTGCACGTTCACATGATGCTCGAAAAGGATGGCAAGAACCAGATGGTTAGCGAGGGCAGCCTAAGCGACGCTGCAAAGAAGATGATCGCTGGCATACTCGACATTGCCGATGCGCTTACCGCCTTTGGCAACACCATCCCAACCTCATACCTACGCTTGGTTCCTCACCAAGAGGCTCCAACCAACGTATGCTGGGGCGACAGAAACCGCTCTGTGCTTATCCGCGTACCGCTTGGAGGAATTGGCGCTGCCGAAATGATTAAGGATGCCAACCCTAAGGGAGGCGCCCTAAACATCGAACGCGACAGCAAGCAAACCGTAGAGTTTAGAGTACCCGACGGATCTGCCGATATCTACCTGCTGATAACCGGCTTGGTTGTAGGTGCGCTCCACGGACTAAAGATGCAGAATGCGCTCGAAAAAGCAGCCGCGCTTTACGTAGACTGCAACATCTTTAAGGATGAAAACAAGCATATCCTCGAAAACCTCGAGCAGCTGCCAATATCGTGCTGCGAATCTGCCGATAGGCTCAACGCAAAGCGCGAGGTGTTCGAAAAATATGGAGTCTTCACACACGGTTTGATTGACAATAAGATCAAGATATTAAAGTCGTACAACGACGAAAGACTTAGCGAGTTGCTATATGGAAATGATGAACAAATTGCTGCTTTAGTCGATAAGTATTTGCATGTGATGTAATTAGTTGCTCTCTTCATTACACCGAGTAAAACTTAACCTTTGAATTGACACTTTGAATTCTTGAATAAAAAGACTCGAAAAGTTAAGGTAAAAAGGTGTAAAATAGAAAAGCGCCCCGGGAGGGTCGCTTTTTTTTTTTATCCCTATGGGGCAAGCCGTTCTATGAACCAAACTCCATTTTCTAGCCTATACTGAATCCTATCGTGCAGCCTATTCTTTCGGCCCTGCCAAAACTCCACAAGGAAAGGTTCGAGCACATATCCGCCCCAGTTAGGTGGACGCTTCACCGTCTTTCCTACGAATTCTTCCTTAAAGTCATCCATCAAATCCTCTAGATATCGCCGATTGGGTACAACCTTACTCTGAGGCGATGCCCACGCACCTATCTTGCTACCCTCCGGACGCGTTCGGAAGTAGGAATCGGATTCCTTTTCCGATGCTTTAACTATCTTCCCCTCTACCCGAACCTGTCGCTCCAGTTCGGCCCAGTAGAACACCAATGCACCGTATGGGTTTTGCAGAATATTCTTAGCCTTGCGGCTTTCGTAGCTCGTAAAAAAGGAGAACCCCTGCTCGCCAACTGCCTTAAGCAGCACCATCCGTGCCGATGGCTTTCCCTCGAAGGTAGAGGTAGCCAGCGTCATGGCGTTGGGCTCTGGTATTTTGGCCTTAATGGCCTCCTGCAGCCATTCCTCGAACTGCCGTACAGGGTCGGGATGAACGCTTTCTCCATCTAACGCTCCTAGCGTGTACTCCTTCCGTAGGTTGGCAATGTTAGTTTTCATCGTTACATACTTTTACTTGCACGAATAACATTCTTACAAACGCTTTGTTTAACAAAAGCCATCCTCCGACAACAAAAAAGGCAACCCGCAGGCTGCCTTTTCCTATTATAGTAGCACTTTTAATTCTAAACCGCCTTCAAGCTCATGTCTAAGCTCTTTATCTGGTGGGTAAGCGCGCCAACCGAGATGTAGTCTACCCCGCACTCGGCGTAGTCGCGGAGGGTTTCGAGGGTGATGCCACCCGACGATTCGGTCTCGTACTTTCCGTCGATCAGCTGAACGGCCTCTCGGGTTTTCTTAAGGTCAAAGTTGTCGAGCATGATGCGGTGGATGCCTCCAACGGCCATCGCCTCGCGGATCTCATCGAGCGAGCGGGTTTCCACCTCAATTTTTAGGTCTCTGCCAGTCTCCTTGAGGTAGGCTTGGGTCTTACGGATGGCCTGGGTGATGCCGCCCGCGAAATCGATGTGGTTATCCTTGAGCATAACCATATCGTAAAGGCCCATACGGTGGTTTTCGCCGCCGCCAATCTTCACGGCCATCTTCTCGAGTACGCGCATGCCGGGCGTAGTCTTACGGGTGTCGAGCACCTTTGTCTTTAGCCCTTTTAGCTTCTCGGCGTATACGTTGGTTTGGGTGGCGATTCCGCTCATGCGCTGCATGACGTTAAGCACCAAGCGCTCGGCCTGAAGCAGCGAGATGACGCTACCCTCGACGTAAAAGGCGATATCGCCCGGCTTAACGTGAGTGCCATCTTCGATAAGCTGCTCTATCTGCATGTTGCTGTCCAATCCCTTAAAGATGACCTTGGCAATCTCGATCCCTGCAATAATGCCCTCCTGTTTTACCAGCAGCTTCATCTTGCCAGATGCCGTAGCAGGAATGCACGAGCGGGATGAGTGATCGCCGTCGCCAATATCTTCCAGAATGGCTAGCTCAACTAGCTTATCTATGAGTTCTGTTGTGTTTACCATGACGTTTCTTATCTGGTTATTGTTGATTGTACCTATTCGCCACACAAGGGCAGCGTTTCGTAAACAATGCCGTAAAGGTAATACTTGCCGCGCTAAACGCCTCTAAAGTTGACCCGTTTTAAGGCGAGCCGCTGCAATTTTTCTAAAACGAATATCAGCATTAGAAGACTAAAACCGAACAGGTTCATGCAACAACATCCCGCTTGCTAAATATCTCCGCCCCTTTTTATACCTTCGCGCTATGGAAAACAGCAACGCGTACAACATCACCCTATACACCGATGGCGCCGCCAGCGGCAACCCTGGACCGGGCGGCTACGGCACCCTGCTCATTTGGGGCCCGCACGTAAAGGAGCTCTCGGAGGGCTTCGAGCTTACCACCAACAACCGTATGGAGCTGATGGCGGTAATCCGCGGCCTGCAGGCGCTCAAGTTCCCCAAGTGCAACGTTACCGTCTACTCCGACTCTAAGTACGTGGTGGATGCCGTTGAGAAGGGCTGGGTGTTCGGCTGGGAAAAAACGCGCTTCAAGAACAAGAAAAACCCCGACCTGTGGATGGAGTTCCTGCGCGAGTACCGCAAGCATAGCGTCAAGTTCATCTGGGTGAAGGGCCACGCCAGCATCCCCGGCAACGAGCGCTGCGACAAGCTGGCCGTTGCTGCCGCCGCCGACAAAAAGAACCTAAAGGTAGACCACGGCTACATCAGCAGCGCCGACGACAACTAATTTTTATAAAAAATTTATTCGTTATTAATTCGCATCAATATAAGGGGGACAGAACGAATTGTGAGAGGTTGATGTGGTGAAAATTGAGGCGAAAAAATTGAAGGTGTGAGAGTTATGTGGCATGTGGCAAAATGTAAAATTTGATACGAATTGTAATTTAAGTATAATTGATGTATAATTTAAACGGGCCGGAAATGCAATTGCTATGGACCTATTTATAATTAACGACAACTAGAACGTAAGTTACTATAATTACAACGAATTAGCCCCTTATATGGGGCTTTTTTTATGACCTGTTTTTGAGGACCTGCGTTGTGTATTTACACAATGCAGAAACCGGGGAAAACAGGGTGAAAAATGGCTTGCGGGGTCATTTGGGGGGTCATTTGGGGGGTCAAAAAGTGGCAAAAATGGATGTTTAAATTTGGGGATGGGTGCGCAAAACGAAGTTTAAAGCATGGGTTTTTGTGTTTAAGTAGGGGGATAATTCCGCTATTTTGCCGTTATATTATAATAAGGTATAGATTAAACTATTGATAGTTAACGAATTGCGAATGAAGCGGCGTAAAAAACGTGTTTTTATTTATTACGGCGGTATGTGAGGTTTTTATAACGGCGATTTATGCAATACGGCTCTCCGCACCATCCGCATTCCTTAAAGTGGCTAATTCTTCTTTTAATGATAATACTTGCTCCATTAATTCAATTATGCGATTGCTCTTTTCTAGGCTGTCTTTTTGAAGTTTTGATATTTCATTTTCTAGCTCTTTAATTTTTGACTGATATGATAATGCGGAGGGCTCTTCGACGATTGCGCTGTTGTTGCTAGTGATATACTGTTTTTTTAGCATTTCGCCAGCGCCTGTAATAAACCATACTTCGTCCATGTCAGGACACATGCTGATGATTATTCTCAGTGCAGATTCTCCAAAATCTCCATTTCTTTTCTTTTGACCTGAAAAATACCCTTTTGAAAAGCCTGCGTTCCGTTCAAAGGTAGTCGGTTTAATGCCCTTATATTCAAGATATAAATAAAGTCGATCCAGTGATTTCATTAAAAAAACTTAAAATAATCATCAAAATACTTGCAAAGCTGATTATAATCATCTATCATTGCAAGTATAAACATGTAAGTTTTTCGAGCATCGCAAAACGACCTTCGACAAGCTTGCAAGTTTGTAAAACTAACAAAATTCGGAACAATGAGCAAAAAACGTGAATTGCAAGAGTACAAGGATGGCATTTTTAAAGAGCACATTCTCCGTTTAGTGGAAGCTAAAAGAGAGGCTTTAGGCGAAAACGTAAGCAAAAAGGAGATTGCCATGTTAATAGCCAAAGATCTTGGTCTTGAAGATTACATGCCTCTTTACAAAGTTATTTACTCATTAGATAAGGAGTAGCGAAATGACGGGCATGCCTAACATAGTAACTATTACACTTGAAGAGTGGGATGCTGCTGGCCTTTCTTACGATGATTATAAAAATGATCGAAAGAGGGGTAAGCTGAGAACCATTAATCGTGGTGGTGGTGCTGAGAATAGGGTGCTTATTGATTTTAACTCGCTTAAGGTTAGCCGACAGAGGGTGATTATTTCCGCGATTGGTGATCCTAGGAAGCGGGTGCAGACAAATACGGTTAAGGCGAGAATTGTGCCTGATGCTAAGGCGTTGGAGTACTTTACGGGCTATCTGATTGATGATGACAGATATCTTCCAGATGAGAATGTAAAGGAGTACTGCGCGAATGCTGAGGTGCTGAATGCTATTCATGAGGTTATAAAGTCTAGAACGGCATGGAGAAAATCCAGACAAATAAGCACCACAAGAATGTGGGAGCAAATAGTTGTAGATGTTAAGGAAATTAAAGAGGGAAACGCCCTTGTTACACTGCCCGAAAATCAGACGAGGCTAAAGGAGAAGTACGCCTCATATCTTTCTGAAGGTTACGAGACCCTAATTCACAAAGGGTTTAAAAATTCCAACCGCCGCAAGGTAACCGACGATATGAAGCGGCTTCTCCTTAGCATCGCTGCTATGCCCAACAAGCCTTTCAACACGACCATTCAGGATATATACCTGCAGTTTGTTGGTGGTGGTATTGACATTGTGGACTGTGAGACGGGCGAAATATTTAACAGGACCGACTTCTTTGACAAGAAAACGGGGGCTCCGATTACGATTAGTAAGGCTACGGTGTGGAACTACATTAACGATCCGCACAACTTGGCCATACTTGACCGGGTAAGGATGAGCCAGCATAAGTACAACAGCGCTCACCGCCCCCACGTGCACCGTATTACCAATGTTGAGTACTCGCTTAGCAAGATTTCGATGGATGACCGCGATTTGCGGAAAATGCCTAACGGAGTTGCTGTAAAGGCGTACTACGCCTACGATATTAAGAGCGGTGCGCTGATTGGTAAAGCCTACTCGCAAAGCAAGGATAAGAGCCTGTTTGTTGAATGTATGCGAGACATGTTCAGGTTTCTTAATGCAAATGATTTGGGCATGCCTTTGGAAGTGGAGGTTGAAAATCACCTTGCCAACAAGTTTAAGGATGACCTTTTAAAAGCGGGCGAAGTGTTTAAGTACGTGCGCTGGTGTAATCCGGGAAACTCTCAAGAAAAATATGCTGAAACGGCCAACCGCGAGCTGAAATATGGCTACGAGAAGCGCTACCGCGAGGGTGTTGGTAGACACTACGCTAAGCTTGAGGTGAACAATACCAAGGAGCATAAGGTGTGGAACGACGAAGGCATGCAGGTAGTGGAGAAGTACTACACCTTTGAGCAGATTGTTGCCGATGATTTGGCCGCTATTGAGGCATATAACAACGGCAAGCATAGGGACCAGAAGAAATATCCGGGTATGAGCCGATTGGATGTTTTCTTGGCTAATCCAAACCCCAACTGTGCAAGCTACGAGCCTGCTCTTCTATCAAAATACATAGGGGAAGTTACGGAAACATCGGTTAGAAGATCGCAGTACGTGCAGGTGATGTACAACAAGTACCAGCTGCCCAACCCTAACGTACTGGCAAAACTGGCACCAAACAACTACAAGGTAGAGGCCTACTACATACCGACCACTACCGGTGCCATTGATGAGGTTTACCTATACCAAAACGAATCATATATCTGTAAGGCTACAAAGATTGAGAAGTTCAGTACGGCACGTGCCGAGTGGACAGATAAGGATAAAGAGGTGTTTGAAAAGCAGCAACACTACATTGCCCGCTTTGATAAGATTACGAAGGATGGCAAGCAGAAACTTGCCAAGGTGAGCATTCTTAACACGGATGCCGTTGATGAAGATTTTACGCCGGAGGTTATCCCTACTCCACAACCCGCCTTTGAGGGATTTGACAACATTGAGGAGCTTATTAGCCAGTTTGATGGCGAGTACAACTCCAGCAAAGCATTAGATGAATTATAACCTAAAATTGATAATATCATGATGACAAACGACGTTAAACAACGGATTGCAGCGGAGGTTAAAGCCCGTTCGGGGAACTACCCTTCGGCAGCAAAGATGGCAGTTGCTTTGGATGTTTCGCCAAGTCAGCTGTCGAGAATTATTAACGGCGACCTTGAGAAGGTGATATCCGACCAAAAGTGGATAACCATTGCAAGGAAGCTTGAGGTAAACATCTTTAACAACGTTGAGTGGAAAACGGCTAAAACTACGGTTTTTGACTTTGTTACGACTCAGCTAACTGCCTGCCAAGAGCAGTCGCTCTCGGCTATTCTCTGTGACTCTTCGGATATTGGAAAGACCTTTACCGCTAGAGACTACGTCAGGAAAAATCGTAACGCCGTGCTGGTTGACTGCAGCCAGCATAAGACCAAACAGCAGCTGGTAAGAAGCATTGCAAAAGAGTTTGGGCTAACCGCCAGCGGACGTTACGTTGACATCTACGAGAACATTACCTTTTACCTAAGATCGATTGACCGTCCCCTTGTGATCTTAGACGAAGCAGGGGACTTGAACTACGAGGCCTTCTTGGAAATTAAGGCGCTTTGGAATGCTACTGAGGGCGCATGCGGCTGGTACATGATGGGCGCAGACGGACTTCGCGCTAAGATTGATAGCAACCTTAACCGCAACAAGGTGGGATATACCGAGATATTCAGCCGTTTTGGTGGAAAATACCAAAGGATATCGCCTTATGGTAAAGAATCAATTCAGGATTTCGCGCTACAACAATTTGCGGCAGTTGCCTTAGCCAACGGCATTGATCGCGGAAATGTTCCCGAACTATTTGCAAAAACAAAAGGATCGCTACGCCGCACCGCCCACGAGATCAAGAAATCAAAAACAGTAATTCATGGGTAGAAAGGCAATGTCCGTTCAGGAGTTGCTTTCGACCAGGTACAGGGAGTTGGAATTTGAGGGGGATTGGCTTGACACGATTGGCAAGCCAGAATTGACTGGATCTTGGTTTATATGGGGCAATAGTGGTAACGGGAAAACTCGATTTGCGCTACAGCTGGCAAAGTACATGACCAACTTTGGGAAGGTAGCGTATGATAGCTTGGAAGAAGGAGGATGTAAGAGTATGGCTGATGCCATAAGGGAAGTTGGAATAGAATCTTCGAATAGGTTTCAGCTGCTAGATATGGAGCAGATAGAGGACCTAGACGCAAGGTTGGAAAAGAGAAAAAGCCCGGACATCATCTTTATAGACTCTATACAGTACGCAAGGATAAACGGCAAGAAGATTACGACTTTTGAGTTTAAGCAGCTGGTGGAAAAACATAGGCATAAGCTATTTATCGTAATAAGCCATGCGTCTGGTAAAAAGCCGAAAGGCAACGTTGCCGACGATATACACTACCACTCGTCGGTTAAGCTGTGGGTAGAGGGATTCAAGGCTTTCCCAAAAAGCCGATACAAGGGTACTGAGCCCTACGTTATATGGCCCGAGGGTGCTCTTGAAGTGTGGGGTAACTAACACCTACCGAGATGAACTTTCAACAATCGTTTCGACACGTGAACTCGGCCACCGGAATTGGTGCTGAGGAGTATGCAAACATGATGCTTGACCTTGGATGCGCCTATGCTGCCAGTAGCGTAGGCGCCGAAAGGTACGAGGAGGTGATTGGATCGCGTGAATTCTGGAGTTGGTATGTTACGGAGTGGATTGAGCTGGACGAAAGCTTTATTCTTGACGTACACTGCCAGTCGAAAAAGTTCCGCGAGAACCATGCCCACAACTTGGCTAACTACAGGCATCTAAAGCAGACTACTCTTCCGCGACTTGACGGAAAAATGGCGGTACTTCTCTGTAAACCTTCCGAGATTCGATTCGGTAGGGTTATCTCAAAAAGACTTTGCAAAATCAGCAATAAAAGAACTAAAACCGTGAATAATGGAGGATAAAAAGGAGGTAAAACTCGCCTTTAAGCTAGTTGCGGTGGAAGAGCAAAAGCGGTATGTGGCCTCGGTGATGGCCTCGCTGCAAAAGAACTTCCTCTACGCTAAGACGGATCAGGCAAAGGTGAGCATCCAGCAGAAAATAGACTACTACGGTAGCATTTACCACTCGCTTGAAGGGGTGGGCGGTAACATCAAACGAATTTACAAACCATCAAAATTTAAAGTGTATGTCAGTAGACTTATCAACTCTATCGCCCGAGGAAAAAAAGAGGCTTAGAGAACAACTTGAACAGGAAGAAAAGGCTAAAAGGGAGCAACATCTTGCCGAAAAAGAGGTGTACGAAAACCTTAAAGAGGAAAGCGTAACCGAACTATTTGCCTTTTTGCTGGGGCTGTCGCAATCGATTAAGGATGGTAAGACGAAGGTGTTTGCGGCATGCGACCCTCTTCTTGCTATGAAAAAAGAGCTGTACGGCTTATCGGACGATGATCTTTCGAAACAGCAAAGCCACACGTTTACCAATAAGGAGAACTCGAAGAGCGTAATTATTGGCTACAACGTAATTGACGGATGGGACGAGGATCTTACCACCGCTGCAAAGGCAAGAATTGACAAGTGGCTTACCAGCAAGGTGAATAAGGACAACGAGATGTTTGTGAGCATGGTTCGCGACATCTTGAACGCTACGGGTGATGGCAGGCTTAAGGCTTCGAGGGTGATGGAACTGTCGAATAAGGCTAAGGAGTTTGGCGATACAGAACTTACAAATGCGATAAGCATGTTGGAGAAGGCCTATAAGCCTGTAAAATCTTCGACCTACGTGAAGGCTAAGTTTAAGGACGAAAACAACCAGTGGAAATGGGTGGAACTAAGCATGAGCCAGGCGTAGGCGCTGATGTTGGAGTTTTGGGAAACGAGGGGGCGCGGGTTGCGCCCCTATCCCGAACCCGACTTGAGGCAGATGGATTTAAGGTGCTTATCTGTGATGACTGCAAGGGTTGGGGGTATCATGAATACGTTGACCCATTCTCGGATGAGCTTACTAGAGAAATCTGTAAGTCCTGTGGTGGAGATAAGGTGTACTTGTTTAGGCAAGTGCCAAAGAGGATAAGGTTTTCGGAGGTTAATAGGGAGTAGTGAACCCACCCCGCCCTACGGGCACCCCTCCCAGGGAGGGGATAACCTCACTCCTCGACTCCTCCCCTCGACTTCGCTCGGGGAACGCGGGGAACGCGGGGAACAATACAAGGTTTAAACCTTGATGCAACGGAATTGAAATAGAATTTAAACGACAATAAAACGAACCTGAAAGATGAAAAAACTGAGAGTTGAATTTACGACAAACGTAAAGATTTCGAGACTGATTGAGGTGACCGATGAGGCCGCTGCTGAACTTAACCGATTGAGTGAGGAGACCATTATTAATGGCAAAAAGTACATTGATATGCTGGTAAAGGAGGATAAGAGCGAGGATATCAATACGGCAAAAGGGTACGAGATTATCTCGTCGGCTCCGTTTACGGATAATATCCTAAAGGGGAACGATGGGGTGTTTAACGAGGTGTTCTTTTTGGAGGTTGAGCCATGAGCGATGAGATTGTAAAGGCGCTTCTTGCTCTTGTAATAGTGATTGGCGTTATATGGATTTTTGGCGGGGTGGTTGACGATGACGATGCGCCTCGCGGATATGCGGAGAGCTTTAACGAGTGGCAAAAGCGGTACTACATAAATCAGAACGGGAGGTACTACAGGATTTGTCCACCGAACAACTTTGAGGATTACAAGCAGCGGAAAACGAGGTATAGAAAGTACTGCTACCAAAAGAATAGGAGGAAATGCAATGGGTAAATATATAAATGGTCAATACTACCCGGATGAGGGTGTAGGCTCGAAAACCGGAAAAACTGCTAGCCACGAATTAAATAAGAATACGTTTAACATGACCTTCGAAGAGCTGTGCGACTACTATAAACAGCGGAATGCTGAGATTGAGGCAAAGGAGGCTAGAAAGAAGAAAAGAGAGGAGGAGGCGTATGGGAAGCAATGCTGATTTTGAAAAGATGGTAGCCGATATGCGGAGGCTGCAAAAGGAGTACTACCGGACGCGTGATGGTATTGCTCTACGGGCGGCAAAGAAGGCGGAAAAAATGGTGGATGAGTACTTGTGTAGGCTTGAGCCGAAAGGTGCTATAAAGCCGGAGAAAGTGGTGGAATATCCGACGTTGTTTTAGGGGGGAAAGACGTTAGATATTAGATTTTAGACGTTAGATAACCCACCACTGCCCCTCGACTCCTCCCCTCGACTCCTCCCCTCGACTTCGCTCGGGGAACGCGGGGAACGCGGGGAACGCGGAGAACGATCGGGGAACGTAAACGAACTAAAAGTTAAACGATAAAGAGACTGACAATGGACAAGGCAACTGGTATTAAGGTTTTTCATGCTCTTCTGAATAAGATCGGGATTATGGACCATAAGGCGGATATTCTTGATGGTTTTGGGGTGAAGAGTACGAGGGATTTATCGGAGGTGGAACTGGCGACGGCCTGCGCTCGCCTTCGGGATATGGAGGAGGCTAAGGATGCTCCGACTCGCGAGCAGCGCCAGTGGCGTAGCAATGTGCTTACGATGCTTAATAAGCTGGGGATTTACATTACGAACAACGACTGGAGTGGGGTGAATAGGTTTCTGCTGGATAAGCGGATTGCGGGGAAGTTTCTTTATGAGATGAATGTTGATGAGCTGAAGACCTTACACCGGAAGCTGCATGCGATGGTGGTTAAAAAAGAGGAAGCGGATAAGAAGAGGGGGAGGTTGGAGAAGTGTAACTAGATTTTAGACGTTAGATATTAGACGTTAGACAAAACCCACCCCTCGACTTCGCTCGGGGACCACTTCGCTCGGGGATCGAGAATAAACTAAGTGAAAAACCAAAAACGACAAGACGATGCTGATGACTTTTTCGAAACTAGAATTTAAGACATGGATTGAGGACGAAATGAAGATCCACTCGATTAGGGAGGATAAACATGGCAGATGGAAGCCGGGAATGCTTATTCATATGTGGATGGGCACCCCTAGAAATACAAGGGGGAAGGTTAAGCCTTACCAGTTTGATACGAAAAGGGTTGTTTCGATACAACGCATTGAGATTAGAAGGCGTGAAGATGCTATGCAGAGCGTGGTAAAGGTTGATGGAAGGGTTCTTGACATAAACGAACTAAAAGCGCTTTCGTGGAATGACGGATTTACAACATTTGCCGATTTCTGGGATTGGTTTAGAGAAGATTTTACGGGAAAGATAGTCCACTGGACGGATAAGCGCTACTAACCTCCCCTCGACTCCGCTCGGGGAACGCTCGACTCCGCTCGGGGAACGCTCGACTCCGCTCGGGGAACGAGAGGGGTGAGTACAGGAAAGTAGGCTATAAAAGGAAAGAGGCCCCGCGATAAACACGAAACCCCTTTGGCTCAAAACAAAGGTAATAAATAAAGTGCTTATTGCGATGGCGTATAACCGAAAAAATCTATTGACAAAAGTTGTGGAAATTCAGGAGATTACGCTGGAGCACACACGGCGAGGCGTAAACCAGGAGTGGATATACTTCCACCTGATTTTCCCGCAGTACCGGATAAGCAAGCGGACTTACTACAACTACCTTGGTACTGCTGCTAAAGCCGAGCTGAAAAGGCTAAACGAACAACCAAAACAGGGGGTGCTGTTTTAAGAGAGTGCTCCCTGTTCCTCAAAAAAACAATCAATGAAAACGATAAAACTACTAGACCTATGCTGCAAGGCAGGCGGGTGTAGCCGTGGGTACGAATTAGCCGCTAAGGAATTGGGCTATTCGATTGAAATTACCGGTGTCGACATTGAATTTCAACCAAACTATCCTTACCATTTTATTCAACAAGATGCGCTAACGTACTTGCGTGAGAATTATCAAAAATATACTCATATACATGCTTCCCCCCCCTGTCAGAAATATAGCTGTAGTACGGCAAAAATGAGACGAAGAGGGAAAAACTACCCGGATATACTGGAACCACTGAGGCTACTTATGTACCAAACAGGCAAACCAGGCGTAATCGAAAATGTAATGCAAGCGCCACTTCGTCCTGACCTACTACTAACAGGAACAATGTTCGATTTGAAGGTTTTAAGGAAAAGACAATTTGAACTTGTAAACTGGTGGTGCATGAGGCCTTTTATACCTCACCATAAAGGAAGCGTTAAGGATGGGGATTTCGTTAGCGTTTTTGGGAAAGGCAGTAATAGGCAAAACAGGCAGGATAAGATTGCCAAGTTTCATAAGGGAAATGTAAAAGATACGTGGAGGTATGCAATGGGCATAGATTGGATGGATAACCAAGAGATGTCGGAGGCGATTCCCCCGGAGTACACCAAATATATTGGATTGAGTTTTTTTAGAGTTTAAACGACCTTTAAAATGGATAAATCATGAAAGTAAAAGAGTTGATTTCTGAATTAGAAAAGCAACCTCAAGATTTAGAGGTTTTCATCTTCGATTGGCGCAAGAACCTTCACGATGGTTTTGGAGATAGCACTTCTTCGGGCGTCTACAATTTTGAGATTGTGCATCTGCAAATTGAGGATAAAGGCGAGCAGGAATTTTACGAGGAGAAGTACGATAAACCGTTTGTTCCTTGGGTTGCACTGGCATTTAAGAGCGACAATTATACGGATGATGGAGAATGTTTAATCGATTAATTACTATA
This sequence comes from Acetobacteroides hydrogenigenes, assembly GCF_004340205.1. NCBI lineage: Bacteria > Pseudomonadati > Bacteroidota > Bacteroidia > Bacteroidales > Rikenellaceae > Acetobacteroides > Acetobacteroides hydrogenigenes. The sequence continues at coordinate 50,063 of NZ_SLWB01000015.1, read as the reverse complement.
ACGAGGAGGGGTAATATGGCTGATAAAGATTTTATTCCAACAGAGGCTGGTTTTTATTGGGCAAAAACCGATGATTTTAAATGGTTTAATGCAATTGTCCATGTGGTTGGTACCGCCCCCTTTTTTAGAATTGAAGGATGGAACCATCACAAAGAAAAACAATTTACTGATCTAAGTATAATTTCAGAATGGGGGCCAAAGATTGAGTCACCATAAAATAATAAGAAAGCCACCTATCTGGTGGCTTTTTAGTTTAACAGTATTAGGTGTTTACAAATTACAAAATGTTTTTTTACATTTATAGCATAATTTTAAAAATAAGGATTATGGAAAGTAAAAAAGAGTGGTACAATACCACATGGCTTGTAATTCTTCTCTGCATTGTTTTCTTCCCTGTAGGACTTTATGCTATTTGGAAATCGGAAGTTATTGCAAAAGGATGGAAAATTGCTTATACAATCGTTCTTGCTATTGTTTTGATTGCTAATATTGGAGGTAACGATAGCGCTAAAGCGAGTAATGAGAATAATGTTGCTGTTGTTGATACTTTGGCAACTACAAACGAAGGGGATTCGACTACAACTACAACTCCTAATAATTGGAATTATAGCCAAGAATTTGACGAAATGAACTCTTCAACGTCTTACTTTGCGTGGAGTGAATCCACAAATACTCTTGATTTTCAATTTCCTTACGAGGGAGGATCGTCGTTTACGCTTACGGTAAGAAAAAATGCAAGCGGTACTAATGTTTACCTTAAAGTGTCGAAAGGACAATTTATGACAAGCGTAATGGGGGAAGAATCTCTTAGAATAAAGTTTGATGAAGAAAAACCCCAGTCGTTTTCGTATAGTTCGGCGGCTGATGGTAGTTCAGACATTATCTTTATTAATTCAGAATCAAGGCTAATTAATAAGTTGAAAACAGCAAAGAAAATTATTATTGAGACTACCTTCTACAATGAGGGGAAACAAAAGGTGTACTTTAATGTAGAGGGGCTGGATTGGAAGCATAAGATTTGATTGCTAGGTTTAGGTGTGCCGATATGAAAAGCCTTGAGGTTGTATGCCTCAAGGCTTTTTTATTTACAGATATACCCAATAGGGCGAAAGATTTTTCGCCCCTACGATGCACGAATATACGGGCGTATGTGATAATGGGCGTATGCAATACGCCCCTACGTGTACGTTTCGATGGTGATGGATGGGGTGTCGGTGGTTGGTTTTTGGTTGGCATTGGTGATGCGGATGGCTTCGACGGTGCCGGTGGTCATTTGTGGGCGGTGGATGCTGTCGGTGTAGGCGTCGATGCTACAGGTGTAGGTTAGGATGTGGTAGCGGAAATAGGGGGTTGCGGCTTGGCGCTCGCCTGCGTACTTGAGGGGGGTGGTCCCCTCGACTCCGCTCGGGGAACGCTCGACTTCGCTCGGGGTGCCTGTGACACGTAGGGAGTTTAAGAGGTACTTACAGGCTTTAATAAGGCGCATGTACTCTATGCTCACCTCGGCTCCTATTCCCTCGACTCCGCTCGGGGAACGGAAGGCGTTGGAGAAACTTTCGGTATGGCCTTTGGGCTCCTGCAAGATGTGAAAGTCGAGGGTGAGGTTGTCGGGTTCTCCGGCAATGCCTGGTTTAATGTCCCAGCTGATGAATATGGCTGGGCAGAAAACCTCGAAGTTTTCGGGATCATCGGGTTGGCCGATGTTGATGTCGATAGTACGGATTACGGGTAGATGGCGATCGGTGAAAACTTTCTTGTTTTCGGCGAAGGTTTTGAGGATTGCGAGGTAAACTTGTTCCATTGTTTTGGATGTTAGACGTTAGTATTTAGACGTTAGTAGTTAGATAAAACCCACCCCGCCCTACGGGCACCCCTCCCGAGGAGGGGATAAGGCTGGCGCACGAGTAGGGCGAAAGATTTTTCGCCCCTACGATGCAATGCGCCTCTGCGAGGCGCTTTTATGTGCCACGGATGGCGCGGGTGATTTCGGCGGTCATCATGCGTTGGAGTTGGGTATCTAGTACGGCGCTGGTGCCGATGAATTGGCGTTTGGGTATGTGGAGGCGGATGGTGCGGGTGTATGTTTTTACGGTGGTTTCGCCTCGCTTGACGCGACCAAAATCGACGCGGGTGCTTCGCTTGTTTTCTTTGCCCCGGATGACGCCAAATTTTGTAAGGTTGCGCTTATGCGAGGCTACGCGTTGGGTGACTTTGCCGCGAAAGCCTTCGTTGTGTACGCGGGCATAGGGGGCGTCGGTTCCGATGATTACGACTTCGGCGCTTACGAGGATCTTGCGGATGGAGCGTCTTAACCTTCCGCTATCGACTAGGATGGCGCGACCTGGGCGTTCGCGACGGCCCCAGCGCATGGGCTTGCGGTTTTTCCACGGCTGGGTGGTGGTGTCGACCCAGTTTTGCGCACGAAAGCGATCCTTGCTGAAATTGACGGCAAGGGTGGCGGCACGCTGGGGAATGGCCTGAATGGAGGCGGTGACGCGGTTGACTAGGTTTGTGAATTGAAGGGTTTCGAGCATTGGGTGCAGACGTTAGATGTTAGATTTTAGACGTTAGATAAACCCACCCTACCCTGCGGGCACCCCTCCCGAGGAGGGGATAAGGCTGGCGCACGATCCAAGAGAGACGGATTCCAAACCCGTCTCTACTTTTTTAAAATTACTTGAAAGAAACATTATCAAATGTTCTTCCGTCACTCGCCATGACATAGTATTGTGAACCAGAGTAAAGGGGCATTATGCATTCTTTATCGTCATCGAATACAACAACTCCATACATTTTATCCACAATATCTTTCTCCCAATTTTCAACAGTTTTTTCAAACTGTTTCTTATTGGTTTCTTTTAAAAGCAGAGTGTAGTAATCACCCAAGTTCGTGTTAATTTGACCTGCTTCAGGGTCAATCCTTCTTAAAATAAACATGTCTGTATGTATTTAATGTTGGCTACTCTATTAAAGGTTTTCGCCATTCCCTTTTTATTTTTTCCTTTCTGTAACATGCAACTCAGCGACCGGGGTATTGCTGGCGCACGAATAGGGCGTATGCGATACGCCCCTACGGCGCACGAATAGGGCGAAAGATTTTTCGCCCCTACAAGGGCCGTGCATTATTGGTATCCGGTTTCGACATTGGCGATGACGCGGAGGAACATGTCTTTTACCGTTTCTTCGATTTGGCGGAGACTCATGTTTTGCATGTTGGTGTTGCTTACATTGAGGCCTCCTTTAATAAAGGAATCGATGTTGATGGTAATGTTACGGGGGGCTTGACCGCTGTCGGTGATTTTGGAAATACCGCCGTCGCCTAACCCGTTGTTACTTTTGTCGGGATCTTCTAAACTAGGGATCTTTGTTTCGGTTGAAAAAGGATTATTCTCATTTTTTTGGGCTTTATTTTTTGCCTCAAAATCGGACTCCATTCTCTTGCGAATATCTGATATAGAAGGGACGTGGAAATTCTTAATAGCCTTCCATGCCCCGCTAAAATCGCCAGTGAATATAGCCTTGATAATATTCCAGATACTCATAAGCGCTTCATCTAGCCATATAAATACTGGTTTAATTGTTCTATATAGCCACTCAAAACCATTACCAATCTGACCTAAAACCCATGATAGTCCTTGCCATAGCTTTTTAATCACCCACCACAAACCTTCGAGGGGCTTAACGATAACCCATTTAAGCACAAACCCAATTCCGCTAAGAGCATCTTGTAGTAGCATGGAATTGCGATACCATTCCTTAGTAGCCTTGGATGCATTAAGTATCCATGTACCTAATTTGCTAAATACGTTTAGGAAGAAGTCTCCAAAAGGTTTAATAAAATTGCCTTTAATGCTATTCATTATTATAGCCCAATCGTCGAGTGGTGCTCTTGCATTTTCGTAGGCGGTATTTAATGCTCCCTGGGAGAGAACGGTTGCGTCGGTGATACCTTTTAACTTAGTAACATCCTGCACCATTGCGAGGATAGCGCCTTTAGCCTCCATGTCCTTAAGCCCGATTGCATCGAGGAAGTTAGCTTTGCCCTTGTCGGATAGCTTACCCATTTTACTCTGCAGCATCGTTACGATGTCGAGAATTGGCTTTACCTTGCCTTTTGCGTCGAATACATCGATACCTGCACCCTTAAGCCCTTTTATGGTGTCGACATTAGAAAATGCCTTTACCATGTTCATTATGCCCGTTGTGGCTTGCTCGGCTTTTTGGCCCTGTGCAGTAAGGAAAGCCCATGCTGCGGCAGTTTCGTCGAGAGCAAAACCAGCACCACGTGCCAATGGGACTATTTTAGGTAGATACTGTGCTATATCTTTAAACTCGGCATTACCCTTATTTAAGGTGGCGAATAGAATATCATAAACACGGTTGATATTTTCGCCGGATGATGCCATTACGCCAACGCCAGCAGCGGCTACAGTTTCGAGATCGGCAAAACCCGCCTTAGAAGCCCTTAGCGTTGGCTCCAAAACGGCAAGCGAGGTGTTAACGTCGAGACCTGCAGAAATGATACGGTTGAATGCTTCTGGGACCTGCTCTAGTGGGCCGACATTGCGGGTACCAATTTTGACTAGTTGATCGGACAATTGTTGCAGCTGAGGAGGTGCTAGCTGCGCGGTAACATTGGCCTTAGCCATATTGGTAGCCCACTCGTTAGACCATTTAGAGGCCTTAACCCCAGCCGCAGTTAACGCTAATAGTCCAGCGGTGACGAGAACGTATGGATTACCCAAAGCAGCCATTGCATTGCCAAAACCAGGTATTTGGTCGGTCATGGCGCTAAAGGCCTTGGTGTGGGATAGCTTAAGGGAGTTGAGCTTATCCTTCATGCCCTCGACGGTGCCGTTAAGGCGCTTCTTAGCCTCGGATAGACCGGTGTTAAGGCGGTTTTTGAGTTCGAGAATGAGCTGAACTTTTGCTTGTCCTGTCATTTTTAGCTGTTTAGTTGTGCGATTAAGCGCAATTATTGTATATTTGTAATGTCAGTCCTGCGGGACGGACCCACCAACGGGTGCTAGACTTCGGTTTAGCGCCCGTTGCTTTTTCGGTACACCTCGCAGAAGATGTCTCCATCGCTATTGAGTACAATTACCCCATGCAGGCTATCGTATAGATCCATCTTGGCCATTGCCGATTTTGCTACGCGCTCGGGGTTTAGCTTAGCATCCTTTGATAGCTTAATTACGGCATAGTTGGCCTGCTTTGCGGCGTTGTCGATATGACGGGCAATGTTTCGGCCGCTACCTGTCATGTACTTGAAATCGCAAATCATATCCTTACCCTTGGCGCTCTGCATCCAGAAGTCGGGATTCTTCTTTGCATCAACGGGCTTATACCCTTTGGGGTAAAAGCGCTCCTTAAGCGCTGCATCCTTCTCGTGGATGGATGGCAGCATCTTGATGTTCTTAAATCCTAGGTCGATGAGGTTGGCGCTTATCTCGGCATGGTGCTTTAACTGCGCTATACCCTGATTGCTTACATCGTAGTGTAATAGGTTGACATCGGCCACGCCGTTACCTACCTTAAAGCGCTTGTAGGTGGCATCGGCAGGCAGGTAGGCGAGCGCCTTGCGTAGCTCGCCATGCGGTACGCCGTTGTAGTAGGGATGCCCGGCAGGGTAAACCAAGCCCGTGGCCGCAAGGTTGGTGCGGAACATGGGGTTGATGGGCACGTCGGGTATATGCTCGGTCTCTTTTGCGCTGCTGGTTGCCAGCTGAATGACGTCGCAACGGCATCCCCAACCGTTGGGCGGGTAGTGGGTGCTCCAGAATGAATCATCAATCTTACGGACAACGCCATCTAATGCCCTGTGCTCGTTACGTACGCGATCGTCGCCGACGGTTTGGTACTTGAGGTAGGGCATGTCCTTTTCGTTGGCCTTAAACTCTGCCCACTTGCTTGCCATTGTTGCTGATCCTACGGCGCTGTTGTACTCGGTGAGTAGCCACGACTTGTTGTACTTGGCGTTGATGGCTTCAGCGGCGGCCTTAAACTCGGGGAAGGTACGAGCCTTGCCGTTTTCGTCTACGAGCGCAAGGGTAAGGTCGCGCATTTGGTTGTAGTTTTTGGCGGCGGCAAACTGCCAGGTGTCGCGGGTGAGACGGGCGAGCATTGGGGCGTCGGGGGTATCAAAATCTACGTCGGAGGGTGTTTTGCCGTAACCTTCGAATACGTTGCTTTCGAGCAGGGCACCGACGATGCGGTGCAACGGTACATCGGTGGTGATAGATTTGCCGTTGTATAGGGTTTCGAGGATGCGGGTTACCTCTTTTTCGATGGCGGCGTCGGTAGAGGGCGAAAGATTTTTCGCCCGTACGGATTCGGCAGAGGCAGAGGGCGAAAGATTTTTCGCCCCTACGAGGGAACAGGGTGACGGCTCGTATAGGTTGGGGACGGCGGTTGCCGCTGGTTCGCTATCCCCTAATTGAAATTTGCGGATAGGGAGGCGGCGGGGTCGGGTTTGGAACCCGCCCTTACGGAATTGCCAGTGGGCGAAAGATTTTTCGCCCGTACGATTGGGAGGTTGAAGGTGTCGGCAATAACGTTTTGGTCCATTTCGTAGAATTGGAGGGCTTCGCTTACGATTTTCCAGTGCTCGGTTAGCGAGATTTGCTCGGTGCGGTCGAATACGAATGTTGCGGTGTCGGGGATTTTATAGCCCCATAGGCGTAGGATGGGGATTAGCTTGCCGTTGACAAAGAACTCGATGCTGCGGCGATCGGCCTCGGCAATCTTTTCGTCGAGGGTGCGCTCGTGCACCTCGGATTGGCTGCGGCTGCTGCCATCGTCCAATATCATAGTACCGCCAACGATGGGCTTGGATACCTCGGAGTTGGTGACAACAATTTGCTGCTGGAATATCTTGTAGGGGTCGCCCTTGGTAGCCTGATCGTGAATGGTGATTTTGGTGCCTTGTGGTAGAACAGCCTGAGCGGCTTGGCCCAATGCACGAAGATCGGACTCCAGCTTATCCAGGTCTTTCTTATCGGTCTTGGTAGTTTCGGCGGTAACCATAGGAATGCCAAAACGCTCGGATAGGTCGGCCCATGCCTGCTGGGCGTTGCGCTTCCAGATTAGCTGCGGCACGATGGTGTTTAGCAGTCCGAATTGGTGGCTGCTACGTATCTCGACCACGTTTTTAGCAAAGGCGGGATCGCGGTAGCAAACGCCCTTATCGCCATTGGCCTCGAAGTAAACAAAGCCCGATTGAGGCACGCAGTTGCGGCGAGGTAGCAGCTGCCACTGCATGGTGGTAGGATCGACCAACTCCAGCACCGAGTAGCCGCAAAAGACGCTTTCGAGGGCGTGATCCATGACCTGGTAAAACCAGTCGGTTTCGAGTAGGGCTGTTAATTCGGGGATTTCCTTGCCCGTTTTACCATCCTTGATGTAAAACTTTGTTGATAGGGTTGCCGCCTTGCGGAGACTGATGGCAGCGGTTAGGTGGCCGTCGAGCCTTAGGTTGTCGTATAGATCCTGAAGCAATGCCCAACGTGGCGTCTCGGGGTTGCCACAGGCGTCGAGCGCCTGCTGCCAACTTTTGATTTCGGCACGTGAACGGTCTTTAAACTGCTGGATGATTTGAACGGCAATGCCGGAGGATTTTCCTGCAGGCGGTGTGGTTGCTTTTGCTTCGAACTTAAACATTCCCCAGAGGAATGATTTTGATATGTTTGAATTATTCATGGCTGCTTTTAGTATTGGTTATCGCTTAATGATCGACGCGACCAAAGGCGAATGTCGCTTGCGGTTTCGCCGCTCTCGTTGGTGATTAGCGGGAGGTTGGCGGAGTGATCGTACTGAACGGCTTTAAGCCATTCGAGGGCATCGGAGTAGCGAAGCTCACGGGTTTTAGGAATATTATTGCCGCCCTCCTTGCTCCAGAGGTGATAAAGGGCGAGGTCGATGGTTATCATTACGATGTAGGCATCGCGGGTATCGTCGGCACCGTCGGCAACCGGGGTGAAGATTTTGGAGACATCGTACTTGCCCCCGAGAAAGTTCTTTATTTGGGCTATGGCCATATCCTCGGCGCGGATTAGCTTGCTGCGCTCGGTTGTAGGGTCGATGATAAGCGCTATTTCGTCGCGCAGCTGAACGGCATAGTCGGAATCGTTTAAGAATCTCATATACGGTAATTTTAATAGCGGTTACGTGAATGCCCCCGGATATCGGAAGCGCGGACAATTCGAGGCTCGAAGGCGTCCTGCTGTAAGTAGTTGGCAAGCTCCTCGATGGCCTGCTGGTCGGCATCGGGACCGTCGTCGTGGGTTTTATAGCCCGGCTCGATGCCCTTTAGCTGGGCAATGCCCAGCTGCATATCGTTGTTACCCTTCTCGCGCTCGTCGTAGTATGGTCTACCGTTTTGGTAGTACGGTTGAAGGGTGAGAATACGATCGTACTTATTGCCAGTTGGCCTATCCTTAACGATGATGTTAAGCGGTCGCCCCTTTTCCTTTTCGACCTCCTGCAGGGCGGCACGAACGGGATCGTTCCAAAATTGGCTTTCGACCCGCCAATGGACGATAATTGGCTTTTCGCAACGGTACTTTAGCTCCTCCTCGTAGTCGTACATAAAGCGGATGGCATCGACCATTTTGCAGCGACGTAAGAAGGCTTTTAGATGCCAAAATTGACGGACATAAAGCCCCCAAACTTTGACGGCATTATAGTCGGAGTGCCCCGAATAGGCGGGGTCCCAATGGCCAACGATTATTTGGAAGTGGTCGATGCGCGGAGCCTTACCCCACTGGATTTGATCGTCGGTAAAGATTTTACCCTTAATGTGAGGCTCGTGATTGTACTCGGCAAGGGCGGCAATTTTGCCAATATCCTCCTCCACATCCTTATAATAGGTGTCGGAATATTTTTGATGCCAAGCGGGCTTATAGGTAATAGGGTCGTAAGCCTTAATAAGATCAAGGTGCCAGTTAGGGTGTTTTGCTTCTAGCTGGTTTTGGATTGATCGAGGCCAAGGGTCGTTGTTAGGATGAAGGTAACGGCGAACCTCGCCATCCATTGTAGGAATAAGGTCGCGTTCGATCCAGTCTACCACTTCGTCCTGTCGTTTAGGATTTTTAGAGGTATCCTTATCTTCCAAATCATCGGCAACTATGTAGTTAGGACGTCGGGAGCCAACGCGAAGCCCACGGGGGCTTTGGCCCATACCGAGAGCCTTACCAATGAAGCGGCCATCGCGAGTTTGAAAATCGCCACCCTCCCAGCAGCCGTTTAGCTTTTGCTCGCCAAAGTCGTGAATGAGCAGCGGGTTAGCCTCGAATTCTGCCTGCACGTCGGAAAGAAGTATCTCGGCCTTATCGTAGCTATTGCCAACAACCAACTCATATATGGATTCCCCATTTATCCAAAGCCAAATAGGTATAATGATATCGCAGTGAACAGATTTAGCCAAACCACGCCCCCAGCGAACCAACGCACGGATTACCTTATTACGCTTAACGCGGTTAGCCAGGTTGATGTGAAAGTCGGCGCTTTCGGCATCGGCATAGTGGGGAAAATACTTGCTTACGAAAAAGCCATAGTCCTTTTTTGCGCGTTCGATACGCTCGCGCTGCTGCTGCTTAGTTTCGTTAGGGTTAAAGGAAGAGCCCCGGCGAATCATTTCAAGTTTTTCGCGGTAGCGTTCGAGGGCTTGCTTGTCTTGAAACTGCATTGCTACGCTATTTAAATCGAAGTGAAACGTCGTTCAGGTGAACGTCCTGAAAGTCGAGCGTCTTTAGGTAAAGCGCCTCGTCGTGGGCTCGCAAACCCTCGAAAATCATTTCCATGACCTGTAGGTAAACCGATAGGGATATTTTGCTATCCTTATCTATGTTACTGAGCGTTTTGTTCCACTTGCTGACAGCATCATCAACACGAGCAATTTGAATCTGTAATTCACCAACCCGTTTTGCGTCCTTTTCGTGTTCGGCCTCTTTGAGCTCCATTGCATATGTTATGCGGTCGTCAGTAAGTTGATTGATAATTTGACGGATATTTTCGGTTCGAACACCTGGGGACGATAGCTTAGCGGAACGCAGGTCTTTCCATCGACCTTTTGCTACCCATTTAGATAGCGTAGCCTCCGTAACGTTCAACATTTCGGCAATTTGCTTGGCAGACTTGTTTTGCTCGACAAATAGAATTCTAGCCAGTTTTTGCTCTTTCTCTTTGGCCATATTATGCGCTTTTGTAGCAAATATGGCTTATTGGCGGGGGTGTTGCCTAATAGTTATGCAAGGGTTGCAGTAATCGTTGCAACTGTTGCACAACTATTTGCGAAGGGTTGCAAATGGGGCTAAACTTGTTTTCGAAATCAAAAAACACGAAGGCATGTTTAAGCTTGAAAAACAATCGGACAAGGCAGTTTTAACGATCTACGGATATGTTGGGGGTTACTACCTAGACTTTAGGGCCGTTAATGCCGCTTTAGAAGATATTACCAAATCGGGCTTCTCGAAACTTGACTTCCATATCCACACCTACGGGGGAACCGTATTCGACGGGAACCTTATCTACAACTTTATTTCATCATTTAAGGGAGAGGTAGATATCTATATTGATGGTATTGCTGCCTCGATGGGTGCCATAATCATTATGGCCGGGACTCGCATTCATATTGCGGAGAATGGCTACCTAATGATACATGCGCCTAGAGGCGGTGCTAGCGGTACAGCGAAGGACCTTGAGCAATCGGCTAAACTCCTAAGATCGATGGGAAAGAACTTTAGCGCAAAGCTTGTTGCCCGTACCGGAAAAACAGAACAGGAGGTTAACGCCTGGTTAGATGGTACCGACTACTGGTTTGATGCTGATGAGGCCATTGCCTTAAAGTTGGCAGATGACAAGTTTGACGCGAAGGGTATAGTAGCGCCGATAACGATGGATGAAGTTAAGACTTTGGGTGCCGAGGCGGTTTACCAGAAGTTTACTGCATGCCTAGAAACTGAATCACAAATTCCAAAAAGTGAAATGAACAAGGATGATCTTATCAAAAGGTACGGCCTTACTACGGTAACGGCACAGAGTACCGACGAAGAGGTATTGGCCGCTGTAGATGCTAAGATTAATGCGTCGGCGAATGCCGCTAAGGAAGCAACCACCGCCGCAATTGTGGCTGTAGTAGACCAGGCTATTGCCGATAAGAAAATCACCAAGGAGCAAAAGGATAGTTACGTTGCTCGTGGCGAAAAGTTAGGCGTAGCCGAGCTAACCGCAGTATTTGGTGATATGAAGCCTTACGAGCCAATCGCTGGCCATATTCAAGGTGGTAAGGGTGGTGATGGTAAGCCAAAGGACGATCGTAAGGATTGGACTTTTGACGATTACCAAGCCAAGGCACCTGCCGAATTGGAGGCAATGCCAAAGAACGACCCGGAGACCTTTAAGGCCATCTTTAAGGCTAAGTATGGCACAGAGCCCGAAATCTAGTATCAATTTTTACCGTTAATACAATGAAAGCATTTAAGCTATTTGCATCCGTTTTATTGTCGATTTTGGTTAGCACGGTAATGGGCGGCAGCGTTGCAGTCGCTGCCTCATTACCCGTGTTGCCAACCATTGGGGCATTTACCGTTGCCTCGTTTATTCCAACCGGGTTGACCGGAGGTTTTTCTATGGCTACCGTTTATAAGGAAGTTTGGACGGGAGAAGTAATAAATGCCTTGAGTACGGCGGAGAATGCCACGTTCCTCGATGGAATTGCCAACTACGACAAATATGTAAGCGCCGTAGGCGATGAGGCGCAGGCAATTCACCTTGTTTATATGGGCGTTGAACCGGACGTGCTGATTAATAACACGACCTATCCTATTCCATTACAAACCTTAGATCAGGAGGATGTTGTTATTACCTTGGATAAGTACCAAACGAAGGTTACTCCAGTTACCGACGATGAACTTTACGCATTATCATACAAAAAGATTCAAACCGTAAAGGATCGCCATGCATCGGCTATAGCCAAGTCGAAGATTGCAAAGGCCATCCACGCACTAGCGCCAAGCGGAGACACCGAAAAGATGCCTGTAATTCTTACTACTGGTGCTGATGATGGTACGGGAAGAAAGAAACTAGTGTGGGCAGACCTACTAATTCTAAAGCGTAAGCTAGACGCGCTACAGGTGCCAGCCGAAGGACGTAGGCTTGTTCTCAATAACGATCACCTGAACGACCTTTTGGAATCGGATGAAAAGTTTAGGGATCAGTTCTACTCTGCTAACGGTACACTTTACAACCGTTACGGGTTTGAGTTCTACAACTACGTAAACATGCCTTACTATACGGTAGCAACCAAGGCTAAAAAGTCGTTTGGCGCAACCCCTGCGGTAGGTGATAGGCAGGCATCGGTGTTCTTTAGCCTTGAGCGTGCAGCAAAGGCAACAGGATGGACTAAGATGTACTATGCAGAGGCCGCAACCAACCCACGTACACAGCAAAACGAGGTTAACTTCCGCCACAACTTTATTGTGATGCCAACAAGAGAAGAGGCACGTGGAGCGATTATCTCGGCAAGCGTGTAAGCGTACTGAAAATAATAATTTGAAATTACCGAGCCAACAATGAACCAGGCAGTTGATAAAAACAACCTATCGCAAAGAGAATTGCTGATACTCGTAGCAGATCGCCAAGAAACTATGAACCAAAAGATGGACAAACTTTCGGGGGATTACATTGAGCTACATACTAGGGTTACCAAGTTGGAGACCCGCCAGCAGACAATTGCAGCGGCTTGGGGTGTTGGCTCGGTAATACTGACAATAATCATCAACCTTTTAAAGTTTTGGTTATGACAAAGGCAAAAAACGATACTGAAGGTAAGGGAAACCTACTTGAAGAAAAGGATAAGGCACCGCTTAACGGCGAGGGAGCAACATCCCCCGAGCCCACCCCGTCCCCCTCGACTTCTCCCCTCGACTCCGCTCGGGGAACGATTGGGGAACACGTAAGCGGTGAGGAAACGAATAAAAACCCTGAAGAAGGTGCCGCTAGCAATAGCAGTACTGAAGCTAATGCCCAAACGGGCGAAGGAAAAGGAGCGTCCGCAGGCAAACCAGAGAGTGGAAAAGAAGAAAAGGCCCCTTCGAAAGACAAAAAGAAGGAAGAGGCGGACGCTCCTAAACCAAAACCATCGACCCAGCAAAAAAAGGCTGCAGATGCTGCTAAGACCATTGTTGAAATGATGGATGCAAACAAGGTGGATGTACTCTTTGAAAACTCGAAGGGTGAATTCTTCACCAACGACAACCTTGCCCACCTATCGGAAAAGGGTGCAAAGGACAAGGTAAAATGTCTTAGACGCGAGACGCTTGAAATGCTTATTAAATCTGTTGAGTAATGTTACGACCAGTAGATATATCGAAGGGAGTACCAGGAGCATCGTCGACTATTACCGATAACATTTGCGGATTGCTGCTTAACGGTCCGGCCGTTGCCGCAGCGGGTGATGTTACCGGTGTTGTAAACGGAACGGTTTATAGCATCACCAAGCTGAAAGATGCCGAGGCGATGGGTATTACCGCTGCCTACGATAGCACCAACAAGGTGAGGGTACATCGCCACATTTCGGAGTTCTACCGCATGGCACCTGAAGGCACTAAGCTATACTTTGTTGTTGGCGCAGTGGCTAAGACCATGAAGAATCTGATTGAGGAGTACGGGCAGGCGTTAATTGTGGCATCGGCTGGATCGATCTTTTATATCGGAGTAGCATTTAATCCTACGACAGGTTACGCACCTGTAGCGCTAGATGGCATAGAGGACAAGGTGCGTGAGGCTATTGCCCCAGCGCAATCCCTACACGATTGGAGTTGGAACACCGATAGACCCGTGTCTATTTTCCTTGAAGGTCGAGGGCTTTCGGCAACTGGAGCCACCGCGCTTAACCTAAGAGGTATTACGGTAGGTGTAGACATCCTAAAGGCTACACATGTTACGCTTTGCGTTGGACAGGATTACGACTACGCCGCAACGCAGGATGCCATTGGGCAAAAGTTTGCGGATGTAGGTACCCTACTCGGAACAAAGGCATCCATAAGCGTGAATAGGAACATTGGCGAGGTGGAAACGCTTAACATTAGCGATGCCGTAAAGGGTGTTTGGCTAAATGCGGGATTGTCGAACCACAAGACGCTGCTTGAGATGGATGCCGACCTGGGCGACTTTGACACCAAGGGCTACGTGTTTGGCGTAACCTACACGGGCGTTTCGGGCGTTAGATGGAACGGTGATCACGTATGTGCACCTGCAACGGTGGACGATAACGGCTATATGTCGATTTCGACCATTGGACATGGGGCTACCATCAACAAGGCAAGCCGCATGCTTCGTGCAAAGCTGCTACCTAAGATCAAATCGCAGGTTCCCGTTGATTCTAAGACAGGATTACTTCCAAAAGGTGTTGTAAAGTACTTTGAAAATATCGGCGACGAGGCATTTGAAAAGATGGCTAAGGCCGGGGAGATCACCGACGGAGCAACAACCGTTGATCCGAACTCTAACCTGTTGAGCGGAAACAAGGAATTGCTGGTATCGTTTACCGTTGTTCCAACCGCCTCGATTGATAAGATTAAGGCAACCATTAACCTTAAAACTTCGATCTAGCCATGAGAATAATGAATAATGGCAAAGCCTACGATAGCGGTGATGTTCAGATTGCACTATTTGGTAGAATTGATTGGGAGGTTACCGGCATTAACTACAGCACCGAGCAGGAGCACCAACCAAACCACTCGTTGGGGAGCAATAGGCAAACCTCGTTTAGCATGGGTAAGGTGTCTCACACAGGAGATATTACCATTAGGCTTGCATCGGCCAGCGCAATGGAAAAGGCTGCTGGAGGTTCGATACTGAACATTAAGCCATTCCCAATTAACGTTACCTACGTTAACGATGATAATGACATCATTAACGATACCATTCTTGCCAAGTTCCAGAGTCAAGGCCGTGAAGTAGGCGGAGACATGGATTTAAAAAAACAGTACACGCTGTTTATTCTTGATATCGATTACAACAACATTTAAAGGCACTTTCTAAAATGGCACAACAAAAGGATAAAGCAAAAGAGGTGAAACTACCTGAAGGCGTTACGGAAGAAATGATGAGCGCTTGGAAAGAAAAGTACGGCGAAGATAAGGTAAAGATAATCGCTCTTCCGAAAGATGACGATGGCAACGAATTCTTAGATGTAGTTGCTACGGTTCCATCAAGAAAAGCCGTTGGAGAATTCGAAAAGTGGTTGGATCGTGACCCTAACAAGGCTAAAGAGATACTAATCAACTCGTGCCTGCTAACGTCGAAGGAGCAAGTAAAGTCGGACGATGGGCTATTCTACGCCGCATTTGATGGCATTACCCAGCTTCTCCCTGTAAGAAAGGCCATCATAAAAAACTAGTAGAAGGCTATCCTACTATCGACATCGTCGATGACGAGGATAGCCGCACTAGAGAGAGTGCCAACTTTATCCGGAGGGGAAATGCGCTGATATCGTTTTATCTGCATATCCCCTTTCCGGAAAGGCTGGATGACGAGACTTGGATGGAGAAGTATAGGCAGATTCAATGGATTGCCGCAACAGGATTACTAGGAGCAAAATTCAAAAATGAACAGGATCAGCATTAACAGCATACTTGCCCGCTACCAGTACAGCTTTGGCTACGTTGCCGGGAATGTGGCAAAGGTAGTTGCCAATAGGGTGTGGGCGAACTTGGTTAAGCTGCACCAGTACTCGGATGTTGAATACTCCGGTAGTGGAAATAAAGAAATACCGCTCTTTGAGGTTGGGGATATCAGCTTTGCCAATGTAGAATTTGAGAATTCGAAAAGCGGCAGGGTTTACAAGTTTGGAACGCCGGGGGAATACGGCGTTGGAAAGAAGTTTCTGGCGCCACCACTTATGGTATCGTTTAGCAGGGGGAAGAATGTGGTAAAAACGGCCATTGACCGTAGCGAGATTGAGGTAATTGAGTACTTCGGTCTTAAACCATACACCATTAAGATACAAGGTATTTTAATTGATATGGAGAACCACGGCTATCCAAGCGAACTGGTACAAGAGGCTAACCGCATGTTTGAAGAGCCCGGCACATTTAAGGTAACTGGGACAATTTTCCAAGACCTTGGAATTTCCGAGATTTTCTTTGAGGACGGCTTTGAAGTTTCGTTTGTGGAAGGTTATGCCGACACAGTAAAGTTTAGCGTGGATGCGACTATGACCTCGCCGTTGGAACTAATTGCAACCGGATTATAATGCCATTTCAAAACAATTGCAATGTACCTGGAACCTTGTGCTAAAATTGAGGCTGGAGCGCTAACCTTTATAAACTTTCGATCGATAGTGATTGAGGAGAGCGTAAAGGAACTAGGCGGCAAAGCAACCGTAACGCTGCCCCGTAACTATGCCAAACTGAACGGTAAGAGCGTGCTCGAACTCATAAAAACAGGCGACCCCGTAACTATTTGGCTCGGTTACGACGGGAAACTTGAAAAGGAGTTTACCGGGTACATCCGCGAAATTGAAAGCGAGGCTCCTCTTGTACTGTACATTGACGATGACCTATACCCGCTTAAGCGTACGAACTTTAAAAAGGCTTGGAAGAGCGTAACGCTGAAAGAACTTCTCCAATTTATTGCTCCTGGTTATGAGGTGAATTGTCCGGGTGTAAATCTCGGTGCTTTCCAAATAGCCAACGTTAGCGCCTTTCGGGTGCTAATGGATATCCAAAACACCTACGGTCTTTACACAATAGTAAGGGGTAAAACCTTAACCTGCCAATTTCCATACGACATAAAAGGTACAGGGCAAATGCACACCTATACCTTTTACACCCCAACCGTAAAGAAAAGTAACCTGAAGTACAAACGTGCTGAGGATAACAAGGTACGGGTAAGGGTTACAAGCAAGCAGCGCAACGGGAAAACGCTAAAGGTAGAGGTTGGAGCAAAGGAGGGCGAAGGTTCGGTTTACGAAACATCGTTGCCGACCATGAGCGAGAGCGAACTTAAAACCTTTGCCGAGAACTGGTATAAGAAACTTTGCTTTGATGGCTATCAAGGCAGCATAACAGGCTTTGGAACTCCCCGGACAAAGGCAGGCGACACCCTTAAGATCGTAGATAAGGAAGAGCCAGACAGAGAGGGTAACTACCTGATTGAGTCGGTAACAATTACCTACGATTTAACCGTAGGGTTTGAACGAGAAAACAAGCTAAGCTTTAAAGTGTAATGGGTGCAGAAAGCGCATTTGAGCAGGCGGTACGCAAGATAATTGAAAAGTCGACACCGATTACCATTACTGAAGGTACGGTAAAATCGGTGGACAAGGCAGCGCGAACCTGCGATGTTGAGCGGGACGATTTGCCCGAACTCTTTGATGTGAGGCTTACGGCTACGCTTGAGCCTGGGGATGATGTTGCAACCATTTTCCCGACGCCGGGAAGTAGGTGTTTAGTGGCGCTAGTTGAAGGTCAACCGACCGACGCATTTATGCTGAGCGCTACGGATATTGAAGAGGTGGCGGTTAGGATAGGTGAAAGCGAGATGGTGGCGAATAAGGATAAGGTATCGGCGAAGTGTGGATCCAGCGAGGTTACACTTGAAAAAGCCGGGTTAACTATAAAGAAAGACGATAGTCTAAAGAGCATACTTGAAAGCATTATAGACCAAATGGCGGCAATTACGGTAACTGGATCGTTTGGAACGAGCAGCATACCTGTAAACTCGCCACAGATGGTAACGATTAAAGCGAACATTGCTAAACTGTTTAAAGGATAAATTATGGCAGACTTTAGAAAGGCTTTGGAGCATGTCCTCGGAAATGAGGGCGGCTACGTGAACGACCCCGATGACCCAGGTGGGGAAACCTACAAGGGGATTGCAAGAAAGATGAACCCTCAATGGAAAGGTTGGCCACTAATTGACAAAAGGGACTTTAACAACCCGTTGTTAGCCGACTTGGTGGCGTCATTCTACCACTACAACTACTGGGAGCCAATAAGAGGTGACCAAATCACGTCGCAGCTTGTAGCCGAATCGATCTTTGATTTTGCAATAAACGCCGGGGTTAAAATCTCTGTTGTGCTAGCGCAAGCGGTTGTTGACGTCCCTACTGACGGGAATCTTGGACCCGCTACGTTAGTGGCAATCGAGGGTATTGAAGAGGATCACTTCTTAAGCGATTTTACCATTGCAAAAATTGCCCGCTATATATCAATCTGTAAAAAGCGACCAACATCCAAAAAGTATTTTTATGGTTGGGTGTGCCGCGCATTGGGGGAATAAACATGAGCTTCATATCAAATCTTTTTTCCGGAGGTATTGGCAAAGTAGCCGATGGTATTGGTAACATCCTTGATAAGGTAGTTACCACTGACAAAGAGCGCATGGCGCTTGACAACGAGATGCGCAAGGCGGAACAGCAGTTCCAACTTGAAAACCGCAAACTAGACCTACAGGAGCGAGAGGCAGAACTTGCCGATACAAAAAGCGCGAGAGACACGGCTTCGGCTATACAGACCAGCGCAAACGCTACAGCCCTTTCGAAAAATACAGGTCCATACCTGGCACTTGGCACCGTGGCGCTAACGTTTATCCTGTTTTTTGCGGTGCTATTCCTTAACAAACAACTTGTAGCATCTAATACAAAGGATGTGGTTATATACATTCTTGGGGTGCTATCGGCTGTGGTAACGCAAATCTTCTCGTTTTATTTTGGTTCGTCACAGGGAAGCCATGATAAACAAGGAATGTTGAATGCTCTTAACTCTAGGAAGTGATGAGACGGGGGGTGCTGCTTGGTGATGATGGGGACCTGATGGTTGAGAATGGAGGCATTGTAATAGGGCAAACCGACGATCAGAATGTGAGTATGCTTATTTCGGCCTCGAAGGGTGAGTTTAAGCACGCCCCCTCACTTGGCGTTGGTCTGGTTGATTTTATTAAGAAAAGCGGCACCTCTGCATCTGAAGAATTAAAACGTAGGATATCGGTTAACCTAAAAGCAGACGGCTACAAGGTTAACCGATATAGCCTATCTCCTGCAGGAGAACTTAACCTTGACTATGAATAAGGCAGTAGTACAACAAGGACAAAGCATCTTAGATGTTGCTATCCAGCAATGCGGAAGCGTAGAGTCCATTCTTGATATGGCCGCGCTTAACGGCATTAGCGTTACCGACGATCTGAATGCAGGAGCCTCGCTTGTAATGCCCGATGCCAAGGATGGCAAGGTGGTATCATACTACAGCGTAAATAGGGTAACTCCGGCAACGGCGGTGACCCTTGATGAGATTAATCAGCATCCCGTTGGCGGCATAAACTTCATGGGCATAGAAATCGATTTTATTGTATCCTAGTATGGCACGAAGCATAACAGAAATAAAGAACACCATTTGTGCGGAGTTTATGGGCAACGAATCGGCGGCAGCCATCTACCGCTTTAAGGTGGGCGATGACTTTAGCGCAACCTTCAGCACGGTGTCCGTTGAGAGCATCCTGTTCTACACGGTGGCCGTTTGTATTTGGACATTGGAGACGTTGTTCGACCGATTTCGATCGGATGTTAGTACTAGGATAGATGAGATTATAGCCCATCGCCCAAAGTGGTACCGCGACAAGGTTCTTGCATTTATGAAGGATAAAACGCTTGTTCCGGACAAGGACTACTACGACACCTCGGCAATGAGCGAAAGCGACATTGCAGCGGCTAAGGTGGTAAAGCATGCGGTGGCTACCGAGAATAAGGATGCTTCGATCCTTACCATCAAGGTGGCCGGGGAAACCAACGGCACCCGTGCCCCGCTGGCAAAGGAGGTGGAGGCGCAGCTTGTTTCCTACATTCAGGAGATCAAGGATGCTGGCGTAAGAATCAACTTGGTAAACATTGCTCCGGACGAGTTCAACCTTTCGTGCGATATCTACTACAACCCGATGCTCTTACCCGAAAATGTGCAGAATGCTTGCATCGATGCGGTTAATGGCTACATCGAAAACCTACCATTTAACGGCATGTACACCAACATGGATTTGGTGGATACCCTGCAAAAGGTTGATGGCGTTAAGGTGGTAGAACTGCGAGAATCGTCGAGCAAGGAGGCTGGCGTTGATACCACCGAGGCCATCGATGCTGTGAAAGTTCCTGCCGCTGGATACTTCGTACTGAAGAGTTCCACCTTTACCATGAAGCCTTATGAGCAGTAGAATCTACGATATTGCATACAAGAAACTAGTGCTAATGGTGCTACCGACGATGCTGCGTAAGCCGCTGCTGGTAGCCATTGCCAATGCCATGATATCTCCTGTAGTTAGCCTGTACCGCTCGTTTATGCAGTACCGAGATGAAACCAACTACCGCCTCTACCACAACGGGCAAACGTGCTACCTCCGCGCCGTGCTTAACGACGCCTTTGATCCTACAATCCGACGGATCACCGTTACCGATGGTGACATTTCGGGTGCGGCAGTTTTCATTTACCAGCGATCGGAGAGCAAGTTTAAGATGCTGAAGCGGCGTGGTGAGGGTGCTCTGTTGATTTCACGACGCGGGTTTTCGGGAACAACCGGGTTTGACTTCATGGTGAACCTACCATACGATCTGAAGGGAATAGACGAATCGCGCCTTAAGGCAATAACAAACACCTACAAACTGGCAAGCAAGCGCTACGCCATCAACTACGTGTAATATGGATAAAATTATAGGAAACTACCTTACGCAAAGCAACCGCGATTTTCCGCTCGATGCGGAAACGCTGGACTACATACAGGGCAACGTTGCCATGATTGCCATGCTCGGCAATATCGGCGGGGATAAGATAATCCTTGCCGGATGCGACTTAACCAATGGCGGTGCTAACCGCTCGGAGGGCTACGTATTTGTCAGGACTCAGGCTTTTCCGCAAGGTGAGATTCTTCGCTTTGAGGGAGGAGCGGTATCTGCAGGAATGTACGTTAAAACCGAATCAATATCGGTGGATGCTCAGGGCAACTCCTATCCAACGGCCTATACCCGCCGTTCGCTGGGTGCAGGAACCGGTAACGAGAAGTTTGCCTGGGCAGACTTTAAGTCGATAAAAACTAACGTTGAGCTGGAGGCTAAGGCAAAGGCGCTGGAGGAGGCCATTGCGCTGCTTGCTCCTCCACCATTGGGGATTGCGCAGATTTGGGCGGGACACTGTACGCCTGAAGCAATTCCTGCAGGTTATGCCTTGTGCGACGGTTCTACGCTTTCGGCAACCGATTATCCGGGGCTATACGCCAAGATTGGTAGGCTGCACACACCCAGTGCGGTTGGGCAGGGTTACTTTAACCTACCAGACTTAAGGAGCAGGTTTGTTGTTGGCTTTGACCCTAATGATGTCGACTATGATGTTATTGCTAAAAAAGGTGGCTTAAAGAGTGTAACGTTGACAATTGCTCAACTGGCAAAACACTGGCATCAATTTCTAGCGAACCGATTACATGATAGCGTTTCTTCAGTTTACGAAAGGGTCGGCACTTCAGATTACCCAACCAACGGCGACTCAAACTGGTCTAGAGGATACGACTACAAATCAAAAGAGGCTGGCGGTGGCGAGTCGCACGAGAACCGCCCTCCATACTACGTGATGGCCTATATAATGCGTTTGGGATAACTTAAAATAGAGCAAAATGGCACTACGAAGCATATCGCAGCTTAAGAGTTGGTTTAAGAAAGGGATGTACCCCACCGAGTCGCAGTTTGGCGATTGGTTAGATTCGTTCTTTCACCGTGAGGATAAGATTCCCGTTGGCTCGGTGGATGGGCTAAGCGAGGCAATAAATAGCAAGGCGGAGCAATCGGCGGTTGACACGCTGTCGCAAAGCGTATCCGCTATCAGCACTAAGGCAGATGGCGCAAGTAGTGCTGCATCGAGTGCGCTAGGAGATGCCAAACAAGCCCTATTGGATGCGGCTACGGCACAGGCAACCGCCCAGCAGGCCATTGCGGATGCGGCAGCAGCCATAACGGCTTTAAAGGATGGCGTAGCAACCGAGGGTGACACGCTTGCTAAGCTATATGCAAGCATTCAAACGCTAAAAGCAATTGTAGCCTCACCTGATGTTAACCTCGACACCGTTCAGGAGATCGTTACGTTTATCAAGAATAACAAGGATGTTATTGATTCGATTTCTACCAATAAGGTAAACATCTCCGATATCGTTGATAACCTTCTTAGCACAGATATCAACAGGCCGCTTTCTGCAAACCAAGGCAAGGTGCTGAAGGATTTGCTCGATGCGCTTACTACATCTTTAGGCAATAAGGTAGATAAGGTGATCGGCAAGCAGCTTTCGACTGAAGATTATACCACCGAAGAGAAACAGAAACTGGCCCAACAATCGGGGGTAAACACGGGCGATCAGGATTTGTCCGGATTGCAAGCCAGATCGGAAAAGAATCAACCCAATGGCTTTGCTGGGGTAGACGAAACTGGCCATATTCCTGCTGTTTTGCTGCCATCCTACGTTGATGATGTGCTCGAGTTCGCGAACTTCGCCGCCCTGCCTGCTGTAGGTGAGTCGGGGAAGATCTACATTACCACGAATGACAATAAGCAGTACCGATGGTCGGGCTCTGTTTACGTGAACATAGCCGCGAGTCCCGGTACTACCGATTCCGTTACCGAAGGTGCCACCAACCTCTACTTTACTGAAGGTAGGGTTCGTAATGCTGTTTTGACGGGAATCTCGTTTTTGGTTAATCAGGCTATTACCGCTACCGATTCGGTTTTAGGTGCGCTAGGAAAGCTGCAAGCACAGATCACTGCGCTTGGTAATAGTAAGGTGGACAAAAATGGCACCGACACGCTGATGACCGCAGCCGAACGCGCGAAGCTTACGGGCATTGCCGAAGGGGCAAACAACTACGTACACCCTACGTCGCATCCTGCATCGATGGTTGCTTTGGCGCAGAATAAGACGCTTGTTGGGAATTCGCAGGGGGTAGCCGCAGAGGCTGATGTTATTGCAGAATGGACAATTGGAGCAAACCAACCTGGACAAAAAGAGGCAAAAGGTCTAGTTATGGAGGCAGTGGTTAGCGATGGCAGCATTATTGCTATTCCTATTATTGTTCGCAAGGCTGTGACCCTAACTGCCGCAGGTCAAATACAAATTTTGAATGACTCCTATGCGGGAATGTTCTACGTAATAAAAAGCATTACCCTTATTGCTCGTAACTTGGCTTCCGTTACGCAGTACCCAACGCTTTCGGTAGGTTGTAATGGTACGTGGAACGATATCGCCGCATCGCAAACACTAAATGCATTGTCAAACGGTACTAACGCAATTACGCTTACTGCTAATGCGGGAAAATCTCTTATTGAAGCAAACACCAACATGGTGTTGAATGTTGCAACGCCAATTATTGGGACTGGTACTTTCAAGATAGTTGTGGAGGGGTATATATGCTAGTGCTTAGAAATGGGTCGAATGTGATTGCTGAAGGGGGAAAGCCTCTTGGAAATAATGAAGTGAATGTACTGAAAATTGAAAACACAGACAGAATAACGATTGGGATAGCAACTACTGGCCCAATTAGAATTTATTGGGGTGATGGGACATTGTTAAATTTGGCTAATCAATCATCAATATATCAAGCGTCTAAACTATACTCATCTGTAGGTAATTGGAATATTGTGATTACGAATCAGGAGAATGTTAAGGAAATTTTATTTGCATATTATTTAGGTTATGGACAAGTTAACAAGATCAATTCTTCCGTTAGTTGGTTCCTTCAATTCACAAATATATATAGCATTACTTTGAATGACGCCACTTTTACTGGCGACTTCGGGAATGTGTTGCCAAAACTTTTAAAGTTAGAACGAATATTTCTAAGGAATGTTTATGGCGGTTATAACACATATACACTCAATATTTCAGATGCCAAAAGTTTTTGGCCAAGATGTAAGTTTATGTACATATCATCATCATTCCAAAACTTTACAATAGGCAAATATGACGATGTGATATTACCTATAGATTGCGAATGTGCATTTATGTATAGTAATAGCATTTATTCATCTGGAGATATGAGTGGGTTTGTCAAAAGCGGCTATACTAAATGCACTCAAATGGGCTATTATGTTTTGTCAGGAACTTTAAAAGACTACCCTAATACAGATGATATAATTATACCGGATACTATGACCGAATTTGGGCAACAAAGAGGGTTGAATGCAACAGTTCCAGGCAAATCTGCACACGGAAATCTAATCAACTTCAATTTCAAAAACTTAACGTTTTGGAGTTGTGAAGGGCAATACGATACGATTGATTTGTCTACTAACCAATCATTTGCATATTTTGCAAAAAAGTGTACGGTTTTTTCGAACGCGTACGTAATGATGAATGAATCAAAATACGTTAAAATCCCACTTGATGTGTTTGCTGGTAATACCGTTATAACAAACTTAACTATCAGTAAATTCAATTACCCGATGTATTACGGAGTTAATAAGAGCTATGGCAATCTTGATTGGTTGTTTAGTCAGATAAGAACCTATACGGTACAGATAGATTGCGGGAGTAATGACGGTAGCATTACTGGTACGATACCGGAAAACACAATGTTACACTCATCTGTATTTGGGGGAATTGATATCACTGCTAATGCTAATGCGATTAAAAAACTGCTATTAAACGGCCCCCATGTTAAATGGACTAGTTTGCCAAATTTTACTGGAGATATATCTGGAGCCGACTGCTCAAAAATAATAAGCGCTATTGTAGGTTATGGGTTAATAATGTCGAATATGCCCAATCTTTACATGGATATAACCACCCTGGTTCATGGGGCAGGGTATACTAATACGTATAATTCAATCATACTTAGCAACTCTATACACTTTACGGGCAATCTAGCGAACATACAGCTGTGGGGCAATAAGTATGAAGTAAATCTATCTAATTGCTCATACACCAATATTCCCCTTTTTATCCGCAAAATATTCACAAACCGAAACACGTGTTTAAAAGCAGCTGGAGGCATGACATCCATATCGGTACAAGGTAATTCAGACAATACCTCTTTAACTGGCATATATCAGCAACCTAACTTAGGAACCTACACGGGAAACCTGAATGACTTGACAGAAGCCCAAATCGACAACTTGGCGAATGGTCTTGATTACACTGGCACAGGTACGAATACAGCGTGGACGGATAAGGAGAAGATTTGGTTTATGGTTAACTGCAAGAACAGTTCGACCGACACAAGCTTAAGGTATCGTGTAACAATTAACTACTAAAATATGGACGGTAAAAAGTACAGGGTGGAGTACAACAGGTTTGGAGTTGTTTCCATTCAGGAAGATGGCGAGTTTAATACGGCCACAGCCAATTCGGTAATAGCCGATACGTTGCCAAACATACGCTTAATGCTTACTGCGCTTGGCGTAGATTGCTCCGCTTTGGATAGCTACAGCGGATAGCAAAAAAGAAGGGCCATCGGCCCGCAATTAATCCCCTACCACAGTTCATAACGCGAAGGTGCGAACACCCACCGATGGCCCAAAAAGTCGTCATCGGGTGTCCGCACCTTCGCGTATTATTTATGAACTGTGGTAGGCCACAAATATAGTTGAAATACCATTTAAAACCATTTTAAATCATGAAAACACCGATCAGTTATTACGGAGGTAAGCAGCAACTACTCCAGCACATTTTGCCAATAATACCTGAGCATGACCTTTACGTTGAACCTTTTTTTGGCGGCGGAGCCGTTTACTGGGCAAAAGAACCAGCGAAATGCGAGGTAGTGAACGACGTAAATATGAACATCGTCAACTTCTACGAGGTGCTAAAGCATTCCTACTTTGATCTAAGGAAGCTGGTAGAGGCTACGCTACACAGCAGGGAGACTTACAAGAAGGCGATGATTATTTACGATTCGCCCTGGTTGTTTCCGGATAATCCGGTTTTGCGAGCGTGGGCTTTCTGGGTGGTCACCAACCAAGGATTCTCCTGCAGAATTGGCACATGGGGCTACGATCGCGAGAAGCGGGCTAGAACCATTCAAAACAAGATAGACGCCTTTCAGGAGGAACTATCAGACAGGATGCGCTATACCCAAATTGAATGCAACGAGGCGCACAAGGTTATTGAAAGCAGGGATACTGAATCTACGTTCTTCTATGTCGATCCACCCTACATCGATTCGAACCAGGGACATTATGGAGGATATACCCATGAGCATTTTAAGCGCGATTTAGACGCTTTGAGCAAAGTGAAGGGAAAATTCCTTCTTAGCTCGTATCCAAGTGAAATATTAGACGAATATGTAGCCAAAAACGGGTGGTATTCGGTTAGTGTGGATAAAGCGTTGAGTGCGGGGAATGGTTCAGCAACACCAACAAGAAGGCGTAAGACAGAAATGTTAACCGCTAACTATCCAATTACACTTAAAGATAGTAATAATAATTAAGATTACCAAATAGTTAGCAATAAAAAAGCGTGTAAAACTCAATTTTTTACACGCTTTTATCATATCTCAGATAGAAAAAATATTTTCTTTACAATTCGTTTTAAAAGTGCTCACAATTCGATTTGGCGATTATATATGGGTTCAACCTTCCCGTCCGCTTTAACAATTGTACCCTCGTACTTTTGCTTATCGAAGTTGTACCGGTTCTTCTTATTAGCAGCTTGAGGTATGTCGTACCAAAAGTATTCGTAGTTAAGTTTACGGGTGTCAATTTCCTTACGGCGGTAGAACATCTCGTCGCCTTGATAGTAAAGATCTTTTAGAATTTCTTTTTGATCCTCGCTGCGAGGGTCAATTTGAGCGCGTTTGTTTATAACTGGCGGCTCTATTGGGTTTCCGAATTCATCTTCCGAGATTCCAAATTCATCCATACCCCCATTGATCAGCATAACTTTAGATATCGAATCGATAACGTAGTTAACGAATTGGCGGTACTTGTTGTTGGTAATTTCTGTTTGATCCATCCAAAACCCCTCAACTGTAATTGTTTTGGTGGTTGCTGTCAGACCATAGGCAAGGTCTTCATCCCCGACTCCTTGGGTGTACGAGCCATCGGGTACGAATATCATCTCAAAAGGGGGCGTTTCTGGTGTCGCACTCCTTCCTTCAACACCGACTAGTTCTCCACCTACATTAGGGCCACAACTACTCAAAAGAGCAATGAGGGCGCATAATTGGAAACATCTTCTCATATTGGTACAACTTTATAAGGCAATATTATTGTTCTTCACACACAAATTACAAAAATCTGATACTCTTATACCTTGAAGGGGTCTTATCCCTCTTCAATGAAAATGAGTAGGTAAGAAAAAACTCATGGGAACCTTCCGAGTACTTCCCCAAAGAGGAGAAAAGGTAGTCGTAGGAATAGCCCACCTGTAAACTTTTAAACAACTTAAACCCAACTAGAGCTGTTGCTGCATCGTCAATTCGATACGATCCGCCAAACCAAAACTTCTGGTTGTAATCTAATACTCCAGAAAGCGCTACTTGTGTAGCCACGAATTCGGTTTGCACCAAGAAGGATGGATAGAAGGAGAATCTTGATTCTGCAATTGGCATCATATACCCAGCTGTTACGTAGAACGTCTGTTTTAGGGTATACGTTAAATTGTCTAACGGAATCTTTGGACTGTTCAGATGGTTGGCAGAAATCCCGCAGTAAAAGCGTGAACTTGTAAAAAAAACGCCGACTCCTAAGTCTATTGAGGTTGAAGTATATTTACCAGGATTTATCCAAGGTAAACTCGTTGTAGAATTCTTCGCTAACGAGTTGTCGAATACTCCGTTTAACACTCCAAACCCAAACCCAATTCCCAAATTATTAACTCCCTTATCATCCAACTTAAACTGGAGGGCGTAATTCCCTCGAATTGTCAAATTCTTACTGTACGCAAATTTATCATCTGAAACTAATATTCCAAACCCATTTTTTAATTTTGATATGTTAAATGGAAAAATAAATCCTGCAGATGTTCTTCTTCCTTCAGCATCAAGCCCCACTTGATGCAGGCGAGCACCGCCATAGACGTGAGCCAAGTTATCGCTACCTACTGCTGCAGGATTCAGCGTATATGGGGTAAACATATACGCTGAGTACTGAGAATCCTGTTGAGCAAACAGCCCAATCCAGCTAAGTGATAGTGTTATAACAAGACTTATCTTACGAATCTCGCTCTTCATAAAATTTCTAGTTAGATGGTAAATATAAATAAAAAAGCAAGTTTTAAACAAATTAACAGATAGCCAAAGTCTTATTTTATGTAAAGAAATGGGAGTCCCTGTTTTATGTTGTTAACCTATAAGGTTGTAAAGGCTGATCCAGCGGTAAGGCAACTCATGGTGCTTTGCGCGTTCGTAGTCCTCAGCATCACAGGCTACCCAGCGCCCTGACTCGTTGGACATGGGCACGTATAGCCACCATCTACCCGTATTTTGACTCTGCAAAAAGTTGAGCGTTACCGGGTCTTGTTCTCCTATATCTATGTAAAATTCTTTCGATGAAAAGGATGTTAGGCCAGGAAGTTCATTTTTTCGGGAGGATAGCCCTTCTAGGGTATGCCATAGCATTTGCGCTAAAAGAGTGATGTCTACCTCGTTTTTGGTTAGCATTGCTGTATCGAAGCCGCAAATAAACATCGACTTTAGGTTGTCGGAGTATCCGGCATAGCGCATTAACCTACAAATTTCCTCGGCATATAGGCCGTTTGGTGTAGGGGATGTTGTCGAGGCAAAATCCGAATGGCGAACTGCATTTAAGTCAATAAAAAGAAGGTTGGAATCGCGGAGCAGCGGTTCTGCTAGCTGCATTGAGGCCCGAAGGGCGCCTAGCCGGACACACTGGTTGTACGTCCCTTTTATGCTTGTATCGCAGGTGCTATTGGTATAGTAGGCTTGTGTTGCAATCGTGGCTATGCTGTTGCTTTTGCCCATCTGAAGGTCCTTCGCTATTCCAATAATATTTGGGAGACCGTTGGGTAGGCAATTGCTTAGTGCTGGTGAAATAAAGCTTAGCTGTAAAGGCGATATTTTACTGTAAACTTCGCATAGAACCTTGGCATAGGCTTGCTCGCTAGAAATTACTATGGGGTATAGTCCCGATTTGAGCAATTTTTCAACAACTTCGGCAAACGAGGAGTTGTTATAGCAGCTGTTGTCGGATATGATAAGGCTGCCAAGTACGACCAATTTAAGCTCACCCCACGATGGAAACATTCGTCCCAATGAAGCAAGGACCTCGCTTGCATACTTGTTGTTAGCAGCTTGATCGGCAAAAATTAGCGTGATTGATCCTGCTGGAATGCTCTCTATTGGCTCATTCCCGTTACAGAAGTATGCTTTATCGGCAACAGAACCTTTTTCGAATTGGCTTCGTAGGCTATCTGCTAATGGTATTAAGTGGTCGGCAACTATCATTTGGTTTTCTTCGTGGTTGTCTTTTTAGGAGCCGCTGTTTTTGAGGATGCCTTTTTTGTTGTTGAAGCCTTAGCCTTGGCCGTTGTTGCTTTTGAGCCTGTTGCTTTGGCTCTTGGCTTTGCCTTGACTGTTGTTGCTTGCGATTCGACAATGGTACGACAATCCTCAAGTGTTAGTGCTTTTGGATCTGTCGTTTTTGGTATTTTATAGTTAGCCCCATTAAAGGCAATGTATGGTCCAAATCGACCGTTTAGCACTTGTAGTTCAGGCTCTTCATTAAAGGTTTTGATGACCTTTTCGCTGTCGGCCTTGCGTTTAGCCTCAATAAGCTCAATGGCTCTTTCGAGGTTGATTTCACTTGGAGAATCGGTTTTGGGAATAGATACGTACTTGCTGGCGTGCTTTACATAAGGTCCAAATCGTCCGATGCCAACCTGAACCGCCTTCCCTTCGTATTCTCCTAAATTTCTTGGGAACTCAAATAACTTCAAAGCCTCCTCTAGAGTGATGGTCTCAATGAGCTGCCCTTTCTGTAGGCCTGCATATACAGGTTCCTCTTCCGATGAACCTAGCTGGGCGATAGGACCAAACCTTCCGATACGAACGGATACGGTTTTACCCGTTTTCGGATCAACGCCGAGTACCTTCTCTCCTTTAGTTGGAGTCGATGTCTCCATGGTAAGCTCTACATCCTTATGGAAAGGCGAGTAGAATTTGCGGATCATCTCCTCCCACTTTATCTTACCTTCGGCGATGATGTCGAAATCCTTCTCCACTTTCGCCGTGAAGTCGTAGTTCATGATGTTGCTGAAGTGCTCCGATAGGAAATCGGTTACTAGCATTCCGATGTCGCTAGGGAAGAGCTTTGCCTTTTCGGCGCCGTAGTTTTCCTTGGCGACTTTTTCGGTTATCTTATCCTTTTTGAGGGTGAGTGTTTCAATGTTGCGCTCGAAACCTGCTCTATCCTCTTTAATTACATATCCACGATTAATTATGGTAGATATGGTTGGCGCATAGGTTGATGGGCGGCCTATGCCAAGCTCCTCCATCTTTTTTACTAGGCTCGATTCTGCGTAGCGTGGAGGGCGTTGTGCAAAACGTTGAACAGCATTGATTTCCTTGGTATTTTGATGTTCTCCAACTTTTATAGGAGGTAGAAGTACTTCTGCTTCGTCTTCGTTACTTTCGTCATCAGCCGATTCCTTGTAAACTTTCAGAAAGCCGTCGAATTTTACGATTTCTCCAGCAGCAACAAATTTTTCCTCTATGGATGGAGCACCGATGGTAATGGTGGTCTTTTCAGTTAGGGCGTCGCTCATTTGGGAGGCTATGGTGCGCTTCCATATGAGCTCGTAGAGCCTTCTCTCTTGGGGTGTACCTTCAACGGTGGCGTTTTCCATGTAGGTAGGACGGATGGCCTCGTGTGCCTCCTGTGCCCCTTTGGCTTTTGTGCGGTACTGGCGGTGGTTGTGGTACTCTGCGCCATACATCGATTTAATTGCCTTTTCAGCTGCTGAGATGGCAGTATCCGAAAGGTTAACCGAGTCGGTACGCATGTAGGTGATAAGACCGGCCTCGTAAAGCTTTTGGGCGATGGTCATGGTTTGGCTTACCGAGTAGCCAAGCTTACGGCCAGCCTCCTGCTGTAGGGTCGATGTGGTGAAGGGGGCTGCTGGAGAGCGCTTGCCCGGCTTCTTGTCGACATTGGATATGGAGAAGCTGGCACCTATACAGCGCTCAAGGAACTTGTGGGCCTGCTCCTTCTCCTCGAAGCGGCGGTCGAGTTCGGCTTTTAGCGTGTACTCCTTGTTGTTGGGCTCGAACTGACCGGTAACCCTAAAGTTTGAGGTTTGGGTGAAGGCCATGATCTCGCGCTCTCGCTCGACGATTAGCCTAACGGCTACCGATTGCACACGACCTGCCGAGAGCGATGGCTTAACCTTCTTCCATAAAAGGGGAGAAAGTTCAAAGCCCACTAGGCGGTCGAGGATTCGGCGAGCCTGTTGGGCGTTCACAAGGTTAAGGTCTACGGTACGTGGAGTCTTTATGGCATTCTGTATGGCTTCTTTGGTGATTTCGTGGAAAACGATGCGCTTGGTTTGCGTAGGATCGAGTTCCAGCACTTCCGCAAGGTGCCATGCAATGGCTTCTCCCTCGCGGTCTTCATCGGATGCTAGCCAAACGGTCTTCGCCTTTTTTACTAAGCTTCGAAGCTCCTGTACAACCTTAATCTTATCGTCGGAAATGATGTATTCCGGCAAGAAGTTGTGCTCGATGTCGATGCCTAAATTCTTCTTCGATAGGTCTCGGATGTGACCATAGCTCGACTTTACTAGAAAGCTTTCTCCCAAAAATTTTTCTATCGTCTTTGCCTTCGCAGGCGACTCGACAATAACGAGGTTTTCTTGCATAATCAACTTTTGTACAGAATACCATTGAATAATTGGGTGCAAAATAAAGAATTTCAAACGCCAAGACAAAATTTTATATTAATTGTATAGATTTATACCTTTGTCATCACGCAAAATCGAGAAAATGAGCAATAATAAAGAGCTTAGGCACAAGTTTCTACTTTGGTTTTGGGGCGTTGTTTCGGCTCCGTTTGTCTTACTCCTATTGGTATTCAGCCTTATTGGTCTTGGAGTATTTGGTCCGCTGCCAACGTTCGAGCAGCTCGAAAATCCTTCGAGCAACCTCGCAACCGAGATTATTTCGGAGGATGGACAACTGCTAGGGACCTTCTACGTGCAGAACCGTTCGTTTGTGAACTATGACGAGATATCGCCCAACCTTGTGGGGGCTCTTCTTTCTACCGAAGATGTTCGGTTCTACAACCACTCGGGGATTGACTTTAGGGGACTGACCCGTGTTTTCGTAAAGACCATCATAATGGGCAACGAGAGCCAGGGGGGCGGTAGTACCATCAGCCAGCAGCTGGCCAAGCAGCTTTTCCCTCGCGACACATCCAGCCGATCGGGGCTAGTGCGCAAGATGAACTTGGTGGTCACCAAGTTTAAGGAGTGGATTGTTGCCGTAAAGCTGGAGCGCAACTATACCAAGGAGGAGATTTTGGCCATGTACCTCAACATGGTTCCCTTTGGAAATAACGCCTGGGGGGTAAAGACCGCTGCCAAGATTTACTTTGATAAGACGCCCGCCGACCTTACCGCCGAGGAGTCGGCCCTACTGGTGGGAATGCTCAACGCCCCTTCGCGGTACAACCCGGTTAGGCACGAGGAGCGAGCGACGGCCAAGCGAAACTTCGTGCTAGAGAAGATGTACAGCAACGATCTGCTCTCCAGCGACCAGCTCGATTCGCTCTCGGCCCTGCCCATCAAGCTTAAGTTTAGCCCGATGGACAACACCGGCGGCATTGCGCCCTACTTCCGCGAGATGCTCCGCATCGTACTTACCGCTAAGAAGCCCAGCTCGAGCGACTACTGGGATCAGGCGCAGTACGAGGCCGATTTGGAGCGCTGGAACACCGATCCGCTCTATGGCTGGTGCAACAAGAACCTGAAGCCCGATGGTACGCCGTACAATATATATAAGGATGGTCTGAAGATCTATACCACCGTAAACTCCAAGCTACAGAGGTATGCCGAGGAGGCCCTCAAGGATCATATGGCCAACACGGTGCAAAAGGAGTTCGATGCCCAGCAGAAGCGCTCGAACTACCGTATCTACTCCAACGATATCGATAACGCCAAGGCCAAGGAGCTTTTGGCCATTGCGGTAAAGCAAACCGATCGCTACCGCAACCTGCGCAACGCGGGCGCTTCGGAGGAGGAGATCGACCGTAGCTTTAACACCCCTACGGATATGACCGTGTTCAGCTACAAGGGGGATGTTGATACGACCTTGACGCCGATGGACTCCATTAAGTACTACAAGCGATTCCTACGCGCCAGCTTTGTGGCCATCGAGCCCCAAACGGGTAACGTGAAGGCTTGGGTTGGCGGTCCTAGCTTCGAGTACTTTAAGTACGATCAGGTTTATCAGGGTAGGCGTCAGGTAGGATCAACCTTTAAGCCGTTCCTCTACACCCTTGCCATGCAGGAGGGGATGAAGCCCTGCGATCAGGTGCCTAATGTACCTGTTACTTTTGACATGGGCCCCGATCAGGAACCTTGGTCGCCCAAAAATGCATATACCAAGTATCTCGAAAAGTATAACGGGCAGATGGTGACGCTCAAGTTTGGTCTGGCGCACTCCATCAACAACATATCGGCCTACCTAATGAAGCAGTACTCGCCTCAGGCGGTGGTGGATCTGGCCCACAAGATGGGCATCCATAGCCCGCTTGATCCGGTGGTTTCGATATGCCTTGGCCCTTCGGATATCACCCTGCTCGAGATGGTGAGCTCCTACGGAACCTTTGTCAACAAGGGCGTACACGTAGAGCCGATTACCGTGCTCCGCATCGAGGATAAGCACGGCAACACCTTGGCCAGCTTTGCGCCGCAAAAGAACGAGGCCATCAACGACCAAACGGCCTACGTGATGATCGAAATGCTGAAGGGCGTAGTGCATGGCGGTACCGCTGCCAAGCTTACCTACCAGTATAAGGTGCCCGGCGATGTTGCCGGGAAAACGGGTACCACCAACAACAACTCCGACGGCTGGTTTATCGGCATCACCCCACGCCTGGTGGCCGGAACGTGGGTGGGCGGCGAAGAGCGCTCCATCCACCTAACAAATAGGGGCGAAGGTGCTGCGGTGGCCATGCCCGTATTCGCCAAGTTCATCACCAAGGTGTACAACGATGCCACCATACCGCTGAAGCCGAACCTCTCCTTCGAGCGGCCATCGGTGATGCCCGATGTTACCTTCGACTGCACCAGCCAGCCGGCCGAGGAGCCCACGAAGGATGATGAGTTCTTTCAGTAGCGATCAACCGCAAGACATACAAGGAAAGGTGCTACAGCTGCGGCTGGGGGCACCTTTCCCTTTTTAGGCCTGCTTAGATCGTTCCCCCCGTAAGCGCTGATGGAGGATTCCGACCACCCCTAAGACCGATCCGGCGCAGGCTTAGGCCATCGACGGACCACCCCTAAGACCGGTTCGGCGGTGGCTTAGGCTATCGACGGACCACCCCTAGGACCGGTTCGGCGGTGGCTTAGGCTATCGACGGACCACCCCTAGGACTGGTTCGGCGGTGGCTTAGGCTATCGACGGACCACCCCTAGGACTGGTTCGGCGCAGGCTTAGTCCATCGACGGATCACCCCTAAGACTGGTCCTTTGGGGAACTTGGTGATCGATCAATCTGCCCGAGGCATAGCCAAATCCGATCGTTGGGGGGTAACCTTAGGGGAGGCTTCGGGGCGATACGCACGAACCGCAGGTAAGCGAGCGGCTGACGATGTTGGTGTGGGGCGCAAAGGCGTATCCCCTTAAGCGCCGTGGTGCACGATATATGGAGCCTCAACCCTCAAATCGCTGATCTGGTCGAAATTTTGGTCGGTTCGCTACGCCAGAGTGGGCCATCCCCGAAGTGGGGCTGCTTTTCTGCGCAATACTTGCCGGATGAGATGTTATAAATAGCTGGATATGTTTTATAACCCAAAAAATGCGGTACATCGAAATGTAAAATAGCTTACTTTCGTAGGCCAAAATAAGCAGAGTACTCAAAATTTTTTAGATAATATGCGCTATAAGTTGATTTCAGCAGAAGAGGCCGCATCGTTTATTAGCAATGGCGACCTTGTAGGATTTAGCGGGTTTACCCCCGCAGGTGCTCCTAAGGTTGTGCCAGGAGCTATTGCAGCAAAGGCTCGCGAAGAGCATGCTAATGGTCGCGAATTTAAAATTGGCGTTGTAACAGGTGCTTCAACCGGCGATTCGCTCGACGGAGAACTTGCCCGCGCTAACGCTGTCCTTTTCCGCACCCCTTACCAGTCGAATGGCGACCTTAGAGCATCGCTGAATAGGGGCGACGCTAAGTACTTCGATATGCACCTTTCTCAGCTTCCACAGGAGCTCCGCTACGGATTCCTCGGAAAGGTTAAGATTGCCGTTATCGAGGCTGCCGACGTTACCGACAACGGAGAGATCCTTTTGACCTCGGGCGTTGGTATTGCACCAACCATTGCCAACTTGGCCGATAAGATCATCATCGAGCTCAACAGCCGTCACCCAAAGAGCCTTTTGGGGTTGCACGACATCTACGAGCCGCTCGATCCACCTTACCGTCGCGAAATCCCTGTATTCACCGTTAAGGATCGCGCCGGATCGCCTTACGTGAAGGTAGACCCTAACAAGATCGTGGGTATCGTAGAGACTAACGCTCCAGACCAAGTTGGTGGCTTTGCTCCAGTTGACCCAACTACTGCAAAGATTGGCGAAAACGTTGCTGAATTCCTTGCTTCTCAAATTAAGAACGGAACCATTCCAAGAGAGTTTCTTCCAATCCAATCGGGTGTAGGTAACATTGCCAACGCTGTATTGGCTTCGCTAGGTGCTAACCCCGATATTCCTCCGTTTACCATGTACACCGAGGTTATTCAGGATGCCGTTATCGGTCTGATGAAGGAAGGAAACGTAACCTTTGCTAGCGGTTGCTCGCTAACCGTTACCACCGAGGTTCTCGACGATATCTACAACAACATGGAGTTCTTCAAGGATAAGCTTGTTCTTCGTCCTCAGGAGATCTCGAACAATCCAGAGGTTGCCCGTCGTCTAGGGTTGATTACCATCAACACAGCGCTAGAGGCCGACATCTTCGGAAACATCAACAGCACCCACGTGCTTGGCTCTAAGATGATGAACGGTATTGGAGGTTCGGGCGACTTTACCCGTAACGCCTTCTTCTCCATCTACACCTGCCCATCGGTTGCCAAGGGTGGTAAGATTTCGACCATCGTTCCTTTGGTTAGCCACCACGACCATAGCGAGCACTCGGTTAAGGTGCTTATCACCGAGCAAGGAGTTGCCGACCTACGCGGTAAGTCGCCATGCGAGCGCGCACAGGCCATCATCGAAAACTGCGTGCACCCAGAGTACAAGCAGCTGCTATGGGATTACATCAAGAAGGGTGGTGCTGCCCACACTCCACACTCGTTGGCTTCGGCATTCAACATGCACGTTGAGTTTGCCAACACCGGAGATATGCGCAACACCAAGTGGTAGTCGTAAAGTAGGCCGCAGGGCTTTTTAAATAGAAAGGGCAAGCACTAGTGCTTGCCCTTTTGCGTTGCTTAAGTATAAAAGAGATTGGGTGGTGATTGCTTGTTGGGGTGTGCCGGCTAGTCGAGCTTAATCTTTACCACAATCTTTTTGATGTGGTCGTTGCCGGCTACCGCAATGTTGGGGCGGTGGGCATCCGAAGGGAAGAAGAGTTGGAAGCTTTGGCTATCCATCTCGTAGTAGCTGCCACCGTTAACATCGCCAAATCCAACATCCTTGGTGTCGTCGTAGGGGGTGGTTGGCGTTAGCGAGCCGATAGGGGCTGCGCCCATCATCTCCCGTCCCTTGTATATGTACTGGAGGTCAATGAACCTTTTGTGAAACTCCCAGCGGGTATTGCCCATTGGGCGGGTTATTCCTTCGGTTACCGAAACTACCACATCGTCTTCTAGCAGCTTGTACTTGCCCACAGGTAGCGAGTCGAGGTTGGTTTCTCGTAGAAACTTGAAGGTGGCATCCCAGCGCTCGGGGTGCTTCTGGTAGTGCTGGTAGAAGGCCTCCCTATTCACCGAGTCGTGCGGATAGGCAGCTAGCCCGTTAAGGTAGCAGTGGCTCGTAAACCATTTGTTGACCGTTTCTTGCTTATTCTCCATCTTTTTCGCCCTTCCCATTGTATAGCCTGTCGCTGCAGCCATGGCGGCAAGCGCCAGAATCCATTTTAGGTACATTCTTCGTTACTTGTTTTGATGCGGCTAATATATGGGCAATTTGCGGCTTCTAGCGATGGTTGAATTCCCAAAAAAGGGGGACGAATAGCTGTTGGGGCGAGAGTTGATGGGCATCCTTCTGCTGATTCGATGGAAAGCTTATAAACATGGTTGGCAGAAATGCCAACGGCATCAAAAAGAGAGGGGCAAGCAGCCAATAAATGCTTGCCTTCTGCTCTTGGCTGTTTGTAGATCCGCTATTCGAATAGCACCTTAGCACTATCGTTGTTTAGTCGGGCTTTTACCCAGCTCTCAATCCGTCCCTTATCGGGATTAGATAGCCCCTTGCCGATTGCGGTGAAGATTACAACCGGTATTTTACCAGGCGATGCTGCCGATTTCTGGAACTGGAAGGTTTCGGCATACGCACAACCGGTTATCTGGGGGTATAGGCTAGCCACCTCGCGGAGCAGCGTTTTCCCAAGATATCCTACTTTCGAAAGGCTGTCGATTTGCTCCTGCTTCTTTTTGAGGGCAGTGCTAAGCGTTACCAGCTCTTGGCGGAGCGCGTAAGCCTCGGCGTTGTTGCCGTTGTTGCCGTTTAGCACCAGCCCCTGCTTTATGGTAATGCTGCTACTATTCAACCCAAAGTTGTCGGCCTTTTGGATGATTTGCTCCTTTTGCTTATCGGTTAGGTTTACCCCGCCGTACACCAGCCTAATGGCTTGTTGGCTGGCGTCGATGCTGCTTCGTAGGAGATAGTTACCCTCTACCATGCTTACATTGGCAATGTAGCGGTTGGCGTTTTCGGTAAAGCGCTCCTGCTGCACCAAGCCGTATCCGAAGTAAATGCTGGGCAGTAGTACGATGGCTATTACCACCGAGATCCATCGGTTTACCCTCCTTTTTTGGGCTGTATCGACAATGGTGCTGATGGGGAACTTCAGTATCTGAGAAATGGCTACGGATGCAAGGGCAATAAAAACGGTGTTGATGGTAAACAGGTAAATGGCTCCCAAAAAGAAGTGGAGCTGCGCTGTTGCCAAACCGTACCCTGCGGTACAAAGGGGGGGCATCAGCGCTGTAGCAATGGCTACCCCTGGAATAACGTTGCCCTTTTGCCTGCTGCTAATGGCAACAATACCTGCTAAACCTCCGAAGAGGGCAATCAGTACGTCGTATATGGTGGGGCTTGTTCGGGCCAGCAACTCGGAGTGCGCCGTAGATACAGGGCTTAGTGCAAAGTAGGTGGTGGAGGCCAGCAAGCTGGCTACTACCGCAAACGAAAAGTTCTTGAATGCTTTTTGGAAGAGTGCAAAGTTGTAGGTGGCTATGCTGTACCCCATGCCGTTGATGGGACCCATCAGCGGTGAAATGAGCATGGCCCCAATGATTACCGCCGTAGAGTTCATGTTTAGGCCCACCGAGGCCACTACAATGGCAAAGACCAGAATCCATAGGTTGGTTCCCTTAAATATGGAATCCTTGACGATGCTCTCATGAATCCGCTCGTAGTCGTCGAGCTCGGCTTCGAGGTTGAAGTAGTGTACTACCTTCCGGAAGATTAGCGCAGCTTTCATGGTAATGCTTGGTTTGTTCTGGGGGCAAATCGCCCAAGGGCTAATTTAGCAATTATCGGGTTGCGCTACCTTTTTTGCCAGCGAGATTTTGGGAGAAGCTAACAGTGTGCTGCTCCTAGTGCTTAGAGGACTTCCCATCGGAGGGAAATAGTGCTATCTTCGGAGCCTAATTCTCTACAATCTTATGGATAATAGTAAACGTAAAAAATTCAGAACGGGGCTCACCTCAATCTTATCCGCCATATTGGGCGCTACCATTGGTTTTCTGCTGATGTTTCTTTTGGATCGGGTTCTTGAGCGATCGCCCCAAGATGTCTACTATCCGTTGCTAGGGCTGCTCTTCTTCTTTGCCAGCTTCTTTGTGCAGATCATCCTCCACGAGGCTGGGCACTTGGTGTTCGGAGGACTGTCGGGCTACCGTTTTGTTTCGTTTCGGATATTTAGGCTGATGCTGGTTCGCGAAAGCGGCAAGTTGAGGGTAAGACGCTACCACATCCCTGGTACGGGAGGGCAGGCGCTGATGATGCCCCCCGAAGGTGGTAAGCCTGTTCCTTTTGTGCTTTACAACTTAGGCGGGGTGCTTATGAACTTTATAGTGGCAATGCTCTGCCTATTGCTACTGCTGGTGTGCGGATTTACTTCCTTCTTACCTGTAGTTGTCCTTTCTACGATGGCCGCATCGGGTATCTTTATTGCACTTACGAATGGCATCCCGATGGAGATAGGCGGAGTGCCCAACGACGGCAAGAATATCCTAGTGCTGAAAAAGGACGAGTACTCGCGCCATGTATTTTGGCTGATGCTTCAGGTTAACGGGCTACAGAGCCGCGGTATGCGCCTGCGCGACATGCCCGAGGCGTGGTTTTCTCTGCCCCAGCGGCCGCGCTACGGGAGCTACATGCACATGTACGCCGCGCTGCTGCGCGCGGGCTGGCATATGGATAGGCAGGAGCTGGAGCAGGCTACTGAGAGCCTCGAACTGATCCGCCCTTTCGCTCCAAACCTGGCAACGCTCTACCGCTTCGAGTGGCAGTGCGAGATGCTCTTCTGCGAGCTGATGGGGCCACGACGCTCCGAAGAGGTAGAGGCGCTCTACACCAAGGAGCTGCAAAAGTACATTGGCAAGTGTGAGCGCTACCAGTTGGGGAAGAAGAGGCTGCTGTACGCCTACGCCCTGCTGATGGAGAAGGATATCGCCAAGGCCGAACGGCTTTGGGGAGAGGCTCAGCGTTTGGCCGAGCGATCGCCCAATACCGGTGAGGCCAAGAGCGAGCTGGATCTGATGTTGTGGGTAAAAGAAATAGCGAGCTACTAGGTTGATGTCGTAGAATCGTTCATGGCATCAGTTTAAACGAAAGGTTAACTAAATGCTGTCATTCCGCGCTTGTCGCGGGATTTAAATAGAAATTTAATAAATATCGATTCTAAAAAAGAAACTCCCCTCATAAGCGAATAGGGCATCCCATTTCGATGCCCTATTCGCTTATGAGCAAGGCTAGTTCCCCGTCCGTTTTTGCTCCTCTTCTAGGCT
Organism: Acetobacteroides hydrogenigenes; assembly: GCF_004340205.1. NCBI lineage: Bacteria > Pseudomonadati > Bacteroidota > Bacteroidia > Bacteroidales > Rikenellaceae > Acetobacteroides > Acetobacteroides hydrogenigenes. The sequence goes on along the minus strand of NZ_SLWB01000015.1, from coordinate 9,696 downwards.
GGTGGTGCGCTGGCGAGCCTGCTTCACGTCCTTGCTGCCGAAGCGGTAGGTGAGCGAGATGTTTACTTTTTGGCTGTCCCACTTGTTGAGGTAGTAGATGTTCATGTTGTCGTACCTAGCCCACGACTTGTTGTCGATGGTGTGGAAGACATCGTCGAAGCCAACCCTTAGGGATAGCTGTTCGCCTAGGAATTTCTTCTGGATGCCGAGGTGAACAGTGTACTGCGCATCCATATCGATCATGCCGTAAGCGGTGGCGCTTCGGTACCAGCCCATCACCTCGAAGATGCACTGCTTAGGCAGAATGATGCTGTTGCTCGTGTAAAATTGGTACATAACGCTGCTGTTTCCCGATTGGTTGCTTGTCCGGCTGTACTCGTTGTAGGTGGCGGTTATGTTGTTGTTGGTGCGGAGCCACTTTACTGGGCTGAAGTTGGCGCTTACGTTAAGGGTGAGGCTGCTGAGTCCTTCGAGGTTTTGCTCCGCCATCTTTACGGCCTTAATTGCCTGAGATGGGTTTGATCCGTTTGCCGGTTTTGTAATTTCTACCTCTTGGGCTACTCTTGTCTGTACGTTGCTGGTATGCGAGTATCCGATGCTAGAGAATATGCGGCTATTCCAGGAGTGGTTTATTTCTATATTGTCGGAGTACTGTGGCCTTAGCAATGGATTTCCGCTCATGTAGCTGTAATCGTCGATGCGCCAAACAAAGGGGTTGAGCTTGCTATAGCTGGGCCGATCGATGCGGCGGGTGTAGCTGATGCCAAGCGAGTTTTTCTTGTTAATGCTACGCTGGACGAATAGGCTTGGGAAAAGGTCTAGGTAGCTGCGCTTGTTGGTGGAGTCGATGGTAACCTGATGACCCTTGTTCCAGGTATGCTCGGCGCGTAGCCCCCCTTTTATGTTCCATCCATTGCAGCTGAAGGCAATGGAGGTGTAGGCTGCCGAGATGTTCTCGTCGAACTTAAAGTGGTTGGAGCGTTCGCGATCGTCGGTATAGGTGTTTTTTGCATCAAACGATTGTTGGTACTGAAGGTTATTGTCGCTCTTTACCATGCTTCCCTTGATACCGACCTCAAGGATGGTTTCCTTCGAGAAGGGGTGCGCGTAGTCTGCCCTAAACGATTTGATGGTGATGTCGGATGGGGTGTGATTTTTTAGCAATAACGGAGCACTAGTAGATGTACCGGTTGGGCCGAAGTAGTAGGTGTCGTTATACTCGGTACCACCTTTGCAGTAGCTTACATAGTCGACATCTACGTTAAGGGTTCGTCCGTTGGTGTCTATTGCCATTCTATAGTTTGCGTTGAGCGAGGTGTTACGGTTGTTACTTTTACTTTCGGTAGTGCTTCTTAACGACTTCGCCAGCAATCCTTCTTTAAGCAACAGGTTGGTGTTGGCATTCAGTGAGGAGCTGGACTCGTAGGCCGATCCGCGAACCAAAACCCCAAAGGTGTGGCGGCGATTTAGCTCGTAGTCGGCCCCAAGCCGGTAGCCGTAGTTGAGGAAACTTCCGTGCGTTTTGGAGTTCTGTACAATTAGCGCGGTGTCACCCTTTAGGTGTCGCTCTATGTCTAACGAGTTTCTGTAGTAGCTGTTTCTACCATTAATCGAACCGAAGGTATTCAGCCTACCCTTGCGCATGTTCAACGACAATCCGCCATACTCCGAAAGCTTACCGGTATAAACAGCTCCTACGTTAGCTGATCCGTTTACCCCGATGGCGCTATTTCGCTTCAGCTTTATGTTGATGATACCGGAGTTGCCCGAAGCTTCGTAGCGTGCCGGAGGTGTGGTTATGAGCTCTACCTTTTCAATTTCTGCTCCGTTAAGGGATTTAAGGTAGCTGGCCAACTCCTGTCCCGAGAGGTAGGTGGGCTTGTCGTTAATGGTTACGATGATTCCCGTTTTCCCTTTAAGGGATATATTGTCGTCCTTGTCGATGTTAATTCCAGGAGCTTTTCGTAGCACATCGTAGGCATTGTCTGCCGATGCCGTGGTGCTGTTCTCCACGTTCAGCACTGTTCTGTCGGCTTTAAGCTCAATCTCGGGACGTCTACCGTTAACCGTTACCTCCTGAATAACGGTATTCTCCATGGTAAGCGGTTCCACTTTTATCGAATTTTGCTTGCATACCAGCGGCTTGGAGTGCATCCTGTTGTATCCTACCATGTACGCCGATACTACGTAACGTCCGTCGGGTATATGATCGAACTTGTAGTTCCCCTTGTCGTCGGTTTGCACCGATTTCTTGATGGTGGTATCGGGAAGTAGGCCTAGCGTTACCGATACAAACGGGATCGGTTGGTTGCTTAGCTTGTCAACAACCTTTCCGGTGATGATACCCTTGCTGGCGTTGGCCAGTGCGCTTGTGGCAGCGGTAAGTAGTGCGATAAGAAGAATAAATTTTGAAAAACAGCTTGGCTTCATGATTTGGGTTTTGGTTTGCTACTAAGACTCCATTTATGCGCGATTTGTAACAGTGGTCTTTTGAAAATAATCATGAAGCGTTATGCGTAGCTGCTCTAACGTTAGCCATTCGAGCGATGTGGAAAACAAAAAAGCCGCAAAAATTTGCGGCTCTACCCCTGTTATGTGATACTCTGTGCCCTCCGCGGCTCTGTGTTTGGAAATGAAAAGATGAAAGGATGAAAGATGAAAAAAATTTCACCTCATGGTTCCCTCTTCACTTGATCACAAGTTTACTTTGATCCCGACTCACTTATTACCTCCGTGTGCCTCCGCGGCTCTGGGCTTAGCCGGCTAGTTCAGCAGGAACCGTTCCACCACCTCGGCCACGCCGTCGTCCATGTTCGAGGCTACGATGTAGTCGGCTCGGTCGCGCAGCTCGGGGGTCACGTTGTCCACCCACACGCCCAGCCCGGCATACTCTATCATGCTAAGGTCGTTGCCAGCGTTGCCCACGGCAATAATCTGGTGCTGGTTGATGCCCAGCCTTTGGGCTAGCACGTCGATGCTGGCCGCCTTGTCGATGCCCTGCGGCATCACCTCCAAGAAGAAGGGCTTCGAGGTAGCCACGCTTAGGTCTTGGCGCTCCTGCTTAAGAATCTGTTCGATCCTCTTCAACCGATCAGGATCGTCGAGCAGGATGCACTTTACGGCAGCCGACTGCACCTCGTCCTTAAACGAGGGCACCTGGTGTAGCGGTAGCCCCGTAAGGTTCTTCTCCACATCGATGTACTCCGACTGGCTCTCGGTGACGATCCCCTTCTTGGAGTAGGTGATGATGTGCACGCGGTGCTTTAGGCTGAAGTCGTGAAGGCTGTGTATTTCCTCCTTGGTGAGCGATCGCTCGAAGATGGGCTGGCGGGACGACATGTCGGTGATTACCGCCCCGTTGAACGAGATGATGTACGATCCGAAGCGCTCTAGCTCCAGCTCGTCGGCAAAGGGGATCATTGCCGGCGTAGGGCGGCCCGATGCCAGAACGACCTTAACCCCGCGCTCCTGCGCCTGTATAAGCATCTCCCTGTTCCTATCCGAGATACGATGATCGTCGGTAAGCAGCGTATCGTCCAGGTCGAGGACGAGCATTTTGTACTCCATAGCTGATGTTGCTCTCTTTACAATTTTAAATCATTAGGCGCATGGTGCCTTGCACGGCTCTGGCACCAGCCCATCGCTGTCGTATTAAGCCTTTTTTTTAAGCCTCAATGCGGAATCGTGGCAGGTTATCCTCCCGCCTAAGCGGGAGGGCAGGGGGTGGGCTTGCTCGTTAAAATCAGCATTTTCACTCCTCTGCTAAGCGTTGCGTCCTCGCTACGCTTGGTTTGTCACGGTCTCTGGCCGTATTCGTTGCGGGCAGAGGCCGCTGTTACTAAAGCGTAGGCACTGCCTATGCTTGGCCAGGGCGGTTGGCTACCCTCCTGTCCCAGCAGGCAGCACCGCTGCCGCGGCGGCAAAAGTAGCAAAAAGAGAGGGTTTTCGAAGAAGATAAATCCGCGATTCGTTCCCAGCTGCTCGCCCGTTGGGCCCGCCGCCTCCCCGTACAGCCCTCCGATTAGGTCCGGAATCTAATCGAATAGGTCCAAAATACCGGCGAATAGGTTCAGCATCGATGTGTTGGGGTCAAACGTCGAAGCTGTAGGGTCGAACGTCGAAGTTTTTGGGTTCGGAGGCCCGACGGTTGTATTTTCGACCCCAAACTTAGGGTTAATCGACGATGCTTTTTGGTTCCAAACCCCGACGAACCTTTTGGTAACCCCAACCTACCATTTCGGAACCGAAACCTCGGGCCTCGGAACCGAAACGGCGCGATAAAAGACCCCAACGGTTCGTCAAAATTAAGGTCGCGCGCGACTGCGAACCCATCTCCCGCGGCAAAGCACCCCACCAGCGCGCCTCCGAACCCTAACGTACCGTTGCCGCATCCCAACCGAATGCCTTGGAACCTATGCCAGGTGTTACGGAACCTCGATAGGCCGATGGTTCACCCAAAGCGAGAGAACCGCCAGCGAAGGCTACCGCTCCCCGAAGGATGGCGTGCAGCTAATCAGCTGTAAATTTCACAGAAGGTCATAAATCGGCAATCCCTGCAGCTAGACTTGGCGCTGCACAGCCATTATACTGTGCATTAGGTGTTGTAAGCCCGTATGATTTAGGGTGATTTTTAAAAAAATCGAAAATTTGTTTTGTTGATTGATGAATTATTGTTAATATCACCCATCGTTTATGTAAAAAATCAAAACAGCTATGGACTCAAATGTTATTTCATTCAGCCTAACCGCCGACGAGCAGGCCAAGATTACGGCCGCTGCCAACGAAATCTTCAACATCATTAAGACCAAGCTGCCCGACCTGCCAGCCGATAAGCGCCGTCTGTACGGCTCGGTCAACGAGCAGAACAAGCTGCTGGTGAATAAGGCCCGCGACATCACCACCGTAAACCCGGCGCAAATCCCGCCGGAGGTTAACTGGGTAGAGTTCGAGAGCGACTACAAGGCGCGCGCCTTCTACGAGGGCATCCTCACCATCATCAACAACATCACCAGCCGCCTGGAGAGCGCCAAGATGATGCACGACTACGACAACTACAACGACGCGCTGGTGCTCTACCGCTACCTCGACTACCTCCGCCGCTCCGACGTGCCGGGTGCCGAGGCCAGCTACAACGCGCTCCGCGAGTTCTTCCCCCGCGCCAAGAAGTCGAACAACAACGACACCAAAAAGTAACAACACCAACCAAAAGAATTAACCAAATACTTAACCCGCATAAACGATAGTCCCCTCGGCCGAAAGGTGCGGGGGGATTTTTTGTGGGGGTGTTTCTACGAGGAGAATGTTGGATTTTATTGCGGACTAAGACCGCTACGGATATCGGAGTTATGACAATTCCGGCCGGAGGCCTTGGTGGCAAGAGCGTAGCGAGGACGCTACGCTCAGCTAGGGGATGCCGACGAAAATGGCTTGTTACAAAAAACAAAGCGCAGCCATGGTGGTGGCTGCGCTGATGTATGGTTTGGCAGGTTTGGCGTCTAATGGCGGTCTAAGACCGCTACTTAAGTTCGACGGCATTACAAATGCCGCCGAGCCCTGTGCGTTTAATTTAAACTACGGCCAACGGGGGGAATGTATCTAAAAAGATAGAATACTCCGGTAAATAATCCGATAATATGTATTGATTTACAACTAGGTCCATCGCAATGTTCAACAAAAGCGAATCCTTACCATTTTCCTTTACATTTCTTAGTAAATGGTTGAAAATTAGGTGCAGCACCTCGTGCTTTACCACTCCGTAGCGATGCTTTGGGTTGGTTAAAACGGAAGACCAAAAATGTTCATTGATTATTAGCACAAAAGAATTATGCCTTAATCCAACAGCCATTGTAGCAACGGAATGCTGTTTAGTTACAACCTCCTTGTTTAATGTAGAAAAAAGATGAGCATAAAAGGGTTCCTTTAAAAGAAGCTCTATGCTCGTTTTGGTAACCTCTTCTAAAATATTCAAAGTCATTTATTAATAAGATTACGAATTGGCTAATTGTAACATAAACTTCATTGGCAAAGGCTCAGGCCTATCTTACCCACCAATACTTAGCCTACCGTGGCAGCATCAGGGCTAAGTGAAGTTGCAACCTGCCGCTCGCGACCAAAAGTAGCAATTAAATAACCACAGCCATCATCCTTGCACCTTTATGCGACAGATTGGTGAACGTGCGGTGAGGGTAGGCTCTGCTTAACTGAAAAATTACTTGATGCATTTATTTCTTGAATATATCTTTCCAAAAATTCCCCCGCTAAGCGTCGCGTCCTCGCTACGCCTGGTTTGGCGCGGCCTCGGGCCGCATTAGCAGGCGGAAGGTATCACTTACTGGTAAGTTTTCCAAGGAGTGTCCATTAAGGCTACCCCCGTTCTGCTAAGGTTACAACCCTTAGCCATCAAGCTAAGCCAGTTTGTACAACGCTCAAATGCACAATCAAGGCAGTTTATCCTCCCGCCCGAGCGGGAGGCAGGGGTGGGTTAAGGACGCTAAATGAAGCGAAAATGTTGGTATAAACGAATAATTCCTCCGCTAAGCGTCGCGTCCTCGCTACGCTTGGTTTGGCGCGGCCTCGGGCCACATTAGCAGGCGGAAGGTATCACTTACCAGGAAGTTTTCCAAGGAGTGTCCATTAAGGCTACCCTTCCGCCATCAAAAGTAGCAAAAAGCAAAGCGCAGCCGTGTGTGGCTGCGCTGGTATATATGATAACTATGTTAGTGGCTTAGCTTATACAGCCAAATTTTATGAACTTATTCTATGCCGTGTGAGGGACTGACTAGCTTGTAGCTTATCTCCTTAAATTCGAGACCTTCAATTCCAGCTTGCTCGATAGCATCCTTTAATCGTTCCGAAACAAGAATATCACCCTCTACTATGTAGTAGAGGAAGTCGTAGTCATCGGTTAGAGTAGCATAGTCCCAAACGAGAGAACGCTTGGATTGGTTGTACAGCTGAATATCGAACTCGTCGTACTGTTGCCAGGTGGTGATGCCTTCTCCGGATTGCTCTTCGCCCTCTACATGAAAAAAGCTTCGCCCAAAATCAATATTCTGCATAGGGTGTATGGCGTACTGAAATATCCAGTAGTCCAGCTTCTCGCCCCTAAAGAGCAGCTTGGTGGGGTAGAAGTGGTACCCCTTCCCAATTTTAAACTGCTCCAGCAGCTGCTTAAAGCGGTCGGAAATGTACCAACCTGTAATAATACTTCCAACCCCAATAAAATCATGCGCATCCTGCAGCCGCCACTCCCAGTTTTTTTGGGAGCCAAAGCTTTGCAGGTGGAAGTAGTCGAATACAGGCGCATCCACAACAACCTCCCCCTTGCCCATGCGGTCGAAGTACTGCTTACCGTCGGGCACATACTCCCCGTTGGCATGGCCTATCACACCTTCAGGTGTATTAAACCTTCGTTTTATTTTTACTTTTAAAAACTTCATAATTAAAAATCTAAAACATCATTCACATTTTTAGTCCCCAGAATAACTTCTTCTTTAAGTTGCAACTTCACTTTTCTTACAAATGAATCTATCTCTTTTAAAGCAAGATCTGGCTTACCCTTATTTTTACTAATAATACCTCTTATTTTCTCATCAATTGCATCTGTATAGTCATCATGCCTAGCATGCCCGTACTCCTCCGCTAAGCGTAGCGTCCTCGCTACGCTTGGTTTGGCGCGGCCTCGGGCCGCATTAGCAGGCGGAAGGTATCGATTACTGGTAAGTTTTCCAAGGAGTATCGACCTACCCGCAACCAGCAGTAGTAAAAAAGTAAAGCGCAGCCGTGGTGGTGGCTGCGCTGGTGTATGGTTTGGCTGGTTTGGCGGTTAATGGCGGTGTAAGACCGCTACTTAAGTTCGACGGCATTGCAAATGCCGCCGAGCCCCGGAAACGAATATTATTAACAGAAGTAACAATTCCTTGCAGGATTCAACTCTCAGATGTATCTGAACAACCTATAAATGCATCTATCCGCCTCTCAGATGCAGCCGAACAACCTATGCTGCATATATGCTTGTTACAAAAAACAAAGCGCAGCCGTGGTGGTGGCTGCGCTTTTATATTTATATGCTATAGACTGTAAGCGTAAACCCTACCAACAACGCCTACCGCTCTACGGTAAGGTACTTTTGGGCAAAATCTTCATCGAGCCGCACCTGCCAAATGCTATCGATAGTAAGGGTTACCGGGCACCTATCCTGACCGCCTCCATAAAATTTATAGAACATCAAGTACTGGCTCCCGCAGTGGGGGCATTTGGTGTAGTAGATGTTGGGAATGTAGGTTTTGGAACCATACTGAGCATCTAATCGTGAAGCTTCTGCATAGCATATATCTTCTCCGTTTGTCGTTAGTTTTAATTCTAACTTTTTTGCAATAAACTTTATAAACTCAACAAATTTTTCAGGAGTATCCTCATAAGGATCTATCCCTAAAACAGGTTCAAATAGAGAAAACCTATTAATTTGCAATTGTGTGTCACATCTTAAACAATTAAATTTTATTAGAGGTTCCAAATCATCAAATGTAAACGACCAACGTTCCTCCTTTAGTTCTGTTTCCACTCCAAACTGCATATCATATATATTACTATTGATCGTAGCAACAAAACACTTCGTTATCTTTTTAACTAATTCCATTTCTATTCTACGTTTGAGTACTTAACTATTTTATCAATCTTCAATTTTTCAAAATCAATCTCCGAGTACCACTGGGTGCCACCGCCTGACTTACCGTACCAGGGGATAACCTCGCCCTCGAAGACCCAAGCTAAGCGTAGCGTCCTCGCTACGCTTGGTTTAGCGCGGCCTCGGGCCGCATTAGCAGGCGGAAGGTATCGATTACTGGTAAGTTTTCCAAGGAGTATCGACCTACCCGCAACCAGCAGTAGTAAAAAAGTAAAGCGCAGCCGTGGTGGTGGCTGCGCTGGTGTATGGTTTGGCTGGTTTGGCGGTTAATGGCGGTGTAAGACCGCTACTTAAGTTCGACGGCATTGCAAATGCCGCCGAGCCCCGTGCGTTTGAATTAGACTACGGCTAGCGAAGGTAAGCCTTTACCTTGGCGGTAACAGGTGAACGACCGTAAGCAGATAACCGGGCAGCCGTGGTGGCTGCGCTGGTGTATGGTTTTTGCTGGTTTATCGTTTAATGGCGGTCTAAGACCGCTACTTAAGTTCGACGGCATTACAAATTCCGCCGAGCCCTGTGCGTTTGAATTAGACTACGGCTAGCGAGGGTGGGTGCCAAGCGAGGATTATGCGGATAGGGACATTCCGCTGCAGCAGCTGCGGATTAAGGAGGATCTCTACATCGACGATATGGTGATGCAGCTGAGCTACGACGAGCAGCTGGAGCTGAAGGCGATCATCAAGGAGCGGTTTGGCAAGGGGAAGGAGGCAACGGCACAATAGCCGAATCACGGATTATTGCGATTGTAGGATTTGACGGATGCAGACCTGCCAGAATCACTACTATTCATAAAGGTGTTTGGTATATTGCCCTTTCAGGGCGCAGATCGTTCGTCCGATTACTACCCAAGGCGTTGCCTTGGGCTGGTATATTTTAGGCTTTCAGCCTGCCTCCAAAAACGCTAATCCTGTTAGCCTCGTATGTTTGCAGCACAGGAATGGCCAGTGAAATTTACCATGATTCGGTAAGTTTGCGACCATTAATCAGAAAAGAAGACGTGAGAATAGCAA